>NZ_MUYZ01000050.1:0-31764 GCF_003013775.1 Micromonospora sp. MH33 | reverse complement strand
GCTGTTGACCTGGAGCGGGCCGGTGATCACCCCGATCGTCGCCGCGGTGATGTCGTACCACTCGATCACGGTGTCCACCCCGGACCCGCGGGCGGCGGCGACGCCCGCGAGGCCGGGCGTGGCGAGGGCGGCCGCGCCGGCGCCCGCGCCGATCAGCAGGGTCCGGCGGCTGGGCCGGGGGTACGGACGCGCGGAGGGCATGCGAGCTCCTG
Source organism: Micromonospora sp. MH33 (assembly GCF_003013775.1). Lineage (NCBI taxonomy): Bacteria > Bacillati > Actinomycetota > Actinomycetes > Micromonosporales > Micromonosporaceae > Micromonospora > Micromonospora sp. MH33. The sequence continues at coordinate 31,552 of NZ_MUYZ01000050.1, read as the reverse complement.
AGGTGCGGCGGGGAAGGGCCGCGCCAGCATAACCGAGTTAACCTACCTGATCAATAGGAATTGACGGGTCCCGGCCGGCCGCCCCGTCGCGGCGGCGGCCCAGCCCGTGGTGATCAGCAGGAGGGCCGCCGCGTAGGTGGCCATGACCAGCAGGTCCCGGCCCGCGAAGTCGTCGCCCGCCGCGCCCACGCCGATCAGCAGGTCGGAGACGAGGAAGAGCGCCCCGCCGGCCGCCGTGCGCCGGGACACCCCGGCCGCGGCGGCGGCCATCAGGGACAGCGCCAGGCTGTAGCCGAGCACCGGCAGCCGCAGCGCACCCAGCGAACCCCAGAGCAGCGCGTTCGCGCCGGCCCAGGCGAGCAGGTAGCCGACCATCGCCGCCACCGGCGGCCGGCGGTGGCGCAGGAAGGCGGTGAGGAAGGCGACCTGGGTGACCAGGAAGCACCCCATGCCGGCGAGGAACGCGGCCTGTCCCGGCACGAGCAGGGCCACGTCCCCGGCGGTGGCGGCGACCAGGCCCACCGCAACCGGGTCGACCCGGCGTCGCCGGTCCCACAGGTACGCCAGCAGCAGCGGCGCCAGCAGCGGCTTGGCGAGCCACTGCGTCGGCGTCGAGTCGAGCGCGACCCCGACCAGTTCGACCAGGGCGACGACCCCGAACAGGGCCAGCCAGGGGCGCCTCACCGGGCCGGCTGCCAGCCGGGCCGGCCGAAGAGGTAACCGAGCCGGTGCCGCCATGACGCGGCGTGCCGGACGTCGGACCAGATCGCGGCGAACTCGTGGGTGGCCACCCGCAGCGGGTTGTAGGTCTGGATGTTCTTGGTCAGCCCGTACCGGGCCGGGGCCCGCTCGGGTTCGAAGGAGCCGAAGAGCCGGTCCCAGACGATGAGGATGCCGCCGTAGTTGCGGTCCAGGTACTCGGCGTTCGAGCCGTGGTGCACCCGGTGGTGCGACGGGGTGTTGAAGATGAGCTCGATGGGCCGCGCCAGCACGCCGACCCGCTCGGTGTGCAGGAAGAACTGGTAGAGCAGGCTGATCGACTGCTGCAGGAAGATCATCCACGGCGGGACGCCGAGCAGCGCCAGGGGCAGCCAGAACGGCAGTGAGGTCATCGGCGTCCAGCTCTGCCGCAGCGCGGTGGAGAGGTTGTAGTAGACGCTGGAGTGGTGCACGACGTGGCTGGCCCAGAGCACCCGGACCTCGTGGTGCAGCCGGTGGAACCAGTAGTAGGCGAGGTCGTCGGCGAAGAAGACGATCACCCAGGTCCACCAGTGGCCGGGGGAGAGGTGCACCGGCGCGACCGTCCACAGCGCGGCGTAGATGCCGACGGTGAGCAGCTTCCAGGGGAAGCCGATGATCTGGCTGCCCAGCCCCATGGAGAGGCTGGTGGTGGTGTCGCGCAGCTCGTAGCCGCGTTCGGAGTCGTCGGGGAGGAACCGGTAGGAGACCGCCTCGATGATGATCAGGAGCAGGAACGCCGGGACGGCGTAGAGCACGGCGGGGATCACGCTCGGGCTTCCCTTCTGGCGGCGGGGGGGGTGGTGGGGGTGGTGACCGGGGCGGTCAGCAGCGCCCGGGCGTGCCGGGCGGCTGCCGTACCCTGGCCGGCCGCGATCACGGCGGCGAGCCGGCGGTGGCCGGCGACGTCGAGCAGCTCGGCGGCCCGGGCGTCCGGGGGGACGTCGCCCACGGCGAAGGTGCCGGCCACCAGGCTGTTGAACGCCAGCAGGTAGGCGGTGTTGCCGCTGCCCCGGACGATCAGCCACCAGATCGCGATGTTGGCCTCGTTCATCCGGTCCAGGTCGGGGGCGAGCGCGCCGTACTCCTCGGCCGCCCGGACCAGCTCGGCGGTGACCTCCGGGTCGCCGCGCTCCGCGCAGAGCCGGGCCGCGTCGATCCCGACGCAGGCCCGCATCTCCAGCATGTCGCGGACCAGCGTCTCGACCGGGAGTACGTCACCCGAGCGGGCCAGCGACAGCGCCAGGTCCAGCCCGGCGTGCACCCGCCAGTCGAGCACCCGGGTGGCGCCGCCCTGGCTGACCCGGACCAGGCCGAGCTGCTGGAGCCGCCGCAGGGCCTCCCGGACCGCGTGCCGGTTGACCGCGAACGCGGCGGCCAGCTCCCGCTCGCCGGGCAACGTCTCCTCCGGCCGGTAGCGACCGCTGACGATGGCGTCGCGGAGCTGGCCGAAGACGTGGTCGGAGACCGAGGTGCGGGGGACCGGGGCGAAGGCCATGGGCAGCAGTGTGGCCCCGCACACATCAACCCGTCAACTGGTTGGACCAGAGTCGACCGACCACCCTCCGGTGGCGGCGCGCGCACGCCTCGTATCCTTTCCGCCGGAAGGCCCGCGAAGTGGAAGGGAGTCGGTGTGAGCGACCGGGTAGAGACGTTGGAGTTCCAGGCCGAGGCCCGTCAGCTGCTCCAGCTGATGGTGCACTCGATCTACTCGAACAAGGATGTCTTCCTGCGCGAACTGATCTCGAACGCCTCCGACGCGCTGGACAAGCTGCGCCTGGAGTCGCTGGTCGACAAGGACCTCCAGGTCGACACCGCCGACCTGCATATCGAGATCGAGGTCGACAAGGACGCCCGCACGCTGACCGTGCGGGACAACGGGATCGGCATGTCCCGCGACGAGGTGGTCGGCCTGATCGGCACGATCGCCAAGTCCGGCACCGCCGAGCTGCTGCGCACGCTGCGCGAGACGAAGGACGCGGCCGCCTCGCAGGAGCTGATCGGCCAGTTCGGCGTCGGGTTCTACGCCACCTTCATGGTCGCCGACAAGGTGACCCTGCTGACCCGCCGCGCCGGCCAGGCCGGCGGCACCCGCTGGGAGTCCACCGGCGAGGGCACCTACTCCATCGAGGCGGTCGACACCGCGCCGCAGGGCACCTCGGTCACCCTGCACCTCAAGCCGGCCGACGACGAGGACAACCTGCACGACTACACGGCCGAGTGGACCATCCGCGAGATCGTCAAGCGCTACTCCGACTTCATCGCCTGGCCGATCCGGATGACCGTGGAGAAGCCGGGCGAGGACGGCGCCACCACCCGCGAGGAGCAGACGCTCAACTCGATGAAGGCGCTCTGGGCGCGCGCCAGGGACGAGGTCGACGAGGCCGAGTACAAGGAGTTCTACCGGCACGTCGCGCACGACTGGGCCGACCCGCTCGAGACCATCCACATGCGGGGCGAGGGCACCTTCGAGTACGAGGCGCTGCTCTTCCTGCCCTCGCACGCCCCGCTCGACCTGTTCTCCCCGCAGGGCCGCAAGGGCGTGCAGCTCTACGTCAAGCGCGTGTTCATCATGGACGACTGCGACGCGCTGATGCCCAACTACCTGCGCTTCGTCAAGGGCGTGGTGGACGCGCACGACCTGTCGCTGAACATCTCCCGGGAGATCCTCCAGCAGGACCGGCAGATCCGCGCCGTGCGCCGCCGCCTGGTCAAGAAGGTCCTGGCCACCCTCAAGGAGCTCTCCGCCGAGTCGTACCGCACCTTCTGGGGCGAGTTCGGCGCGGTGGTCAAGGAGGGGCTGCTGGAGGACCCGGACAACACCGAGGCCCTGCTGGACCTGGTCCGCGCCGCCAGCACCCACGACCCGGTCGAGCTGACCACGCTGCGCGGCTACGTCGAGCGGATGAAGGACGGCCAGACCGAGATCTACTACGCCACCGGCGAGAACCGGGCCACCATCGAGAACTCTCCGCACCTGGAGGCGTTCCGCGCCAAGGGCTACGAGGTGCTCATCCTCACCGACCCGGTCGACGAGGTGTGGGTCGAGCGCGTCGGCGCGTACGACGGGAAGACCCTGCGTTCGGTCGCCAAGGGCCAGGTCGACCTGGAGACCGAGGAGGAGAAGGAGCAGGCCGAGGCCGAGCGGCAGGAGTACGCCGACCTGCTCACCTGGATGACCGGCGCGCTGGCCGACAGTGTCAAGGAGGTTCGGCTCTCCACCCGGCTCACCACGTCGCCGGCCTGCGTGGTCAGTGACGCGCACGACATGACGCCCACGCTGGAGAAGATGTACCGGGCCATGGGGCAGGAGGTGCCCCGGGTCAAGCGGATCCTGGAGCTCAACCCGACCCACCCCCTCGTCACCGGGCTGCGCAAGGCGCACGAGCAGGGCGGCGACAGCGCCGCGCTGACCGAGACCGCCGAGCTGCTCCACGGTATGGCGTTGCTCGCCGAGGGCGGCGAGCTGGCCGACCCGGCCCGGTTCACCCGGATCCTCGCCGACCGGCTAGCCCGGAGCCTGTAGGCCGGGCGGCCCGCCGGCCCGGGCGTCGCTGCCCGGGCCGGCGGGCCCTCAGTGGCCCACCGGTCGCGTCAGGTGCGGCTCGATGGGGCGGCCGCGGATCACGGCAGGCTGGGGTAGAGGGCGGCGACGCCGCCGGAGAGGCCGGCGAGGACCTGGCGGGAGGTCTCGTCGGCGACGATCTCGTACCGGTCGGCCTCGATGCCGTCGACGGCGAGCCGGGCGATCTCCGCGGGGTCGGACTTCGGCGCGGACACCTCGGCGGTCATGTCGGTGTCCATGTAGCCGACGTGCAGGCCGGCGACGCGGACGCCCCGTTCGGCGAGCTGCGCGCGGAGCGCGTTGGTCATCGACCACTCCGCCGCCTTCGCCGCGCCGTACGCCCCCACCTGCGGGAACGTGAGCCAGGACAGGGCGGAGAGGATGTTCAGGACGGTGCCGCCGCCGTTGGCCGCGATCCGGGGCGCGAAGGCCCGTACCACCGCCAGCGTGCCGAGGTAGTGGGTCTCCAGCTCCAGCCGGATCTCCGCCAGGTCACCGTCGAGCAGGTCGGCGCCGGTGCTCACGCCGGCGTTGTTGACCAGCAGGGTCACGTCGCCGGCCAGCTCGGCGGCGGCCGCCACCGACGCGGGGTCGGTGATGTCCAGCCGCACCGGGGTGACGCCCGGCAGGTCGACCGTGTCCGGGTTGCGCGCGCCGGCGTACACGGTGGCGCCCCGGGCCAGCAGCTCGGCGGCCAGGTGCCGGCCGAAGCCGCGGTTGGCCCCGGTGACCAGGGCGCTGCGTCCAGCGATCTTCATGTCGTTGCTCCTGAGGGTGGTGAAGGGTGTGTGGTCACGACGGCCGCAGGCCCGGCCCGGGCAGCAGGTCCACCTGGTCGGCCGGCACGTCGTGGCCGGCCGCGCAGCGCAGCGCCACGTGCACCGCCGCGCCGCAGTCGTGGTGGGCCAGCCGGACCGACGGCGCCTCGACGGCGTACGCGTCGCCCCACTCGCGCAGCGCGGCGAGCACCGGCAGCAGGTCGCGCCCCTTGGCGGTGAGGACGTACTCGTCGCGGGTGCGCTGCCCGGGCTCCCGGTAGGGCCGCCGGTCGAGCAGCCCGTCGGCGACGAGTTGCTTGAGCCGGGCGGCGGCCACCGGCTCGCTCACGCCGACGCGGCGGGCGAAGTCGTCGAAGCGTCGGGTGCCGAACGAGGCCTCGCGCAGCAGGAGCAGCGTGGTGCGGTTGCCGACCACCTCGAGCGCGCCGGCGATCGAGCAGTTGGCGGTGGACCAGGAGTCGCGCTGCGCGAGGAAGTCCGTCATGGGCCCGACGCTACCGGGCTGACTTAGGAAACCCAAAGCCAGCTATCTCACGCCGCGCGCGGGAATATCCGCCGTCAGAGCTGGCCGGCGAAGAAGCCGTGCCGGGCGAGCGGCTCGACGATCTCCCGCTCCTCGTACGACAGGTGCGACAGCAGGGTGTCGGTGAGCAGGTCCACCGCCGCCTGGAGCTCGGTGAAGTCGCCCGGCTGCCGGATCAGGTCCACCAGCGCCCGGTCCACGCTCTCCACCACCCCGTGGATCACCACGTGCTCCTCCTCCAGGCGGTCCAGGACCGCCGCCAGCCCGGTGTCGGCGCGGCGCAGGTGCGGGAAGATCGAGTTGTCCTCCAGGCCGTGGTGCTGCGTCACCGCCGTGCAGTACGCCGCGCAGTAGGCCCCGAGCGTCCAGTTGTTCTGCCGCATGGTCATCTCGTTCAGCACCGCCCGGGCGGCGTCCGGGGCGACGGCCCCGCGCTTGACCTGTTCGAGCAGGTCGCGCACCTGGCCGAGCTCCTGGCGCAGGTGGTCGTGCACGTCGACCAGGTGCTGCCCGACGGCCTGCCCCCGGGCGGTGTAGACGTGCCCGGCCGGCGGTGGCGGCGCCGCCGGCCGGGTGGACTCGTCCCAGAGCCGGCGCGCGCTCAGCCGTACCCCCGGATCGGGGGTGGGGGAGACCGCGAGCGTGGCCGATCCGCCGGCCTCGACGGCGGCCTGCTGCTCCTCGACGGCGCGGGCACCGCTGCCCGGGGTCGTGCGTTCGGCGGCGACCAGCTCGCGGACCGCGGGCGCCACCTCCTGGGCGAAGAGCTGGATGGCGCGCGGCTCGTCGCTGCCGAGGATGAACGTGGCGATGCCGTGGTCCAGGGCGAGCCCGGCCAGCTCCTCCACCCACTGCTCGGGCGGCCCCGCGAGAAACCCGGCGGACGACCGGTCGAAGGTGCCGCTGACGTTGAGCAGGCGCCGCACCGCGCCGGGGTCCCGTCCGGCGGCCTCGGCGCCCTCGTCGACCAGGGCGTTCAGCGCCGGCAGCTCCGCCGGCCCCTTCGGCAGGTACGCCAGCGACGGCAGCCAGCCGTCCGCCGCGCGCCCGACCAGCCGCAGCATCCGCGGCTTGTACGCGCCCACCCAGACCCGCACCGGGTGCGCCGGCGCCGGCCCGCGTTTCGCGCCGACCACCCGGTAGTGCTCGCCCTCCACGCGGATCATGCCGCGCCGCCCGGTGTCCCAGACCTCGCGGATCACCCGGATCGCCTCGTCGAGGGCGTCCACGGCCGCGCCGGGGGAGAGCCGCCGCCCGCCGACCGCCTCGATGGCCTCCCAGAAGGCGCCGGCACCGAGGCCCAGCTCGACCCGGCCGCCGGTGAGCAGGTCCAGGCTGGCCAGGCTGCGGGCGAGCACCACCGGCTGTCGCAGCGGCAGGTTGAGCACGTTCCCGGCCAGCGTGATGCGACTGGTGGCCGCGGCCACGAAGGACATCAGCGTCCAGGTGTCCAGGAACCCCGGCTGGTAGGGGTGGTCCTGGAAGGTGACCAGGTCCAGGCCGACCTGCTCGCAGAGCTTGGCCCGGGCCACCACCTGCTCCGGCCGTCCCGCGGTGGGCGTGAGGAAGCCGCCGAAGGCCAGCTCGTGTCCGTGGTCGCTCATACCTCGCCGCCTCTAGCCGATCTTGCGTGAACCCTGCCACGGTAGCGCCCGCCGGCGCCCGCCCGCCCGGCGGTTCCGGAACCGGCAATGATCGTTCACAGTCGATGCTTCCGGGCACAGGCCGTACACCGACCGGAGCTGGACCTCGACGGTGGGCGGCGCCGCGCACCGCGGCCGGTCCGACCACGACGGTCACCTACAACCAGCGCGGCACCGGCATCGACAAGACCTACCGGGCGGCGATCGCGGTGGTCGGCGAGACACGGTACGCCGAGGGCCAGGGCGACCGCGCCGGCAGCATGAGCCTGGACCGCGACGACCTGCGCACCATCACGACGCTGCGCAACTCGGGCGTGCCGGTGATCGTGGTGCTGGTCAGCGGCCGGCCGCTGGACGTCGCCGCCGAGCTGCCCCGGTGGACCGCGCTGCTGGCCGCCTGGCTGCCCGGCACCGAGGGCGGCGGCGTGGCCGACGTCCTCTTCGGCGGGTACGCGCCCACCGACAAACTGCCGGTGACCTGGATGAACTCGGTCAGCCAGCAGCCCATCAACGCCGGCGACGGCAAGCTCCCGCTCTTCCCGCAGGGGCAGGACTGACCTACTGAGCCCCGCCTCAATAAGCCCTCTTCGGACTGTGCGCAACTCAGACGGTGCCGCCTTCGCTCGGCCGGGTGAAGAACTTCACAAGAGGTGGGCGATCGGCCGAAACCGTTCCTAACGTCGTATCCGTCCGCGATCGCGGACACCACGGGCCGGTAACGCCTAATCCCGCCACCGGCCCGGTGGTCCTGGACCTCGGGCGGGAGCGGGGGACCCACACGTTCCTCGGTGCACGACACCTCGGGGTGAAGCCGCCCTCCGGCGGCCGGGCTCCTCGGCCCGAACCCGACAGCTCACCTCGTCGGCGTGGAGGAAACCCACATGGCAATTGAATACGTCGCCCGTCATCGACGGATCGCGCAGCGTCGCACCGCCGTCGGAGCGCTCGTCGTCGGCGCCGCCACCGGCGCCGCCGCCCTCCTCGGCCCGGCCGCCCCGGCCAGCGCCGCCGGCGTCAACTGGGACGCCGTCGCCCAGTGCGAGTCCGGCGGAAACTGGCACATCAACACCGGCAACGGCTACTACGGCGGGCTGCAGTTCTCCCGGAGCACCTGGAACGGCTACGGCGGCCAGAAGTACGCCAGCCGCGCCGACCTGGCCAGCCGCGGCGAGCAGATCGCCATCGCCGAGAAGGTCCTCGACGGGCAGGGCATCGGCGCCTGGCCGGTCTGCGGCAAGAAGGGCGGCTCCACCAAGAAGTACGCCAGCAAGGACTCGGGCTCGACGAAGTCCGCCAAGAAGGCCACCACGGAGCGGAAGTCGCGCAGCGACCGGCCGGCCACCCGCAGCGAGCGGCGTGCCGCGCCGAGCACGAGCGGCGCCGGCAGCTACCTGGTCCGGTCCGGAGACACCCTCTCCGAGATCGCCGACGCGAAGAACGTGGCCGGCGGTTGGCACGCCCTCTACGAGCGCAACAAGGGCGTGGTCGGCACGGACCCGGGCCTGATCTTCCCGGGTCAGAAGCTGCGCCTGCGCTGAGACCCCACCGGACCCGGCGCCGCGCGGGCCGGTCCACCGCACCACGAACGCCCGGCCGGGTTCCCGGCCGGGCGTTCGGCGTCGGACCGGGCGGGGCGGGCTCACCGGTGTCGGCGTCGGGGGCGGTTGCTATCGTCACGGTGCTCGGAAAGACGTGAAGAAAGCGCGGATATGACCAACGACCCGTTCTCCGCGGCCGCGAGCCTCGACGAGCTGCTGACCAGGACCCAACAGGCGCTCTCCGCGATGCGGTCCCGGGCCGCCGAGCACCCCGACGGCGCGCCGGGTGAGCTGCTCCGGGCCGAGGGCACCGCGGCCGGCGGCCGGGTCCGTGCCGTCGCCGTGCAGGGTGGCCGGCTGGAGTCCGTCACCGTCGACCCGGCGTTGGCCGGGGAGTCCATGGAGACCGTCTGCGGGCACCTGGTGTCGGCCGTGAACGCCGCCCTCACCGAGCTGGAGGCCCGGGTCAGCGCCTCGGCCCAGGCGGACGTGGACGCCCTCGCCGCGCGGCTCGGCAGCCTGCCGGAGCAGTCCGCGCGGGAGATGGAGCGGTTCGGCCGGGCGATGGAGGGCGTCGCGGCCCGGATCCGCCGCGACGGCGCCGACTCCCGCGCGGCCCGCCCCGCCTGACCCCCGTCCGCCGGCGGCCGCCGACGGGGATGCGGGCGCGACGTACGGCGGGGACGACGAAGCGGCCGGCCGTCGGGAGGACGACGACCGGCCGCTCCGCTGCGGTCAGCTCAGGGTGACCGCGGTGTCGTCGACGACGAAGGAGGTCTGCAGGGAGCTGTCCTCCACGCCGCTGAACGAGATGGTGGCGGTGGTGCCGGCCAGCGACGAGATGTCGAAGGACCGCTGCACGTAGCCGGTGGCCTTGTTGAGGTTGGAGTAGGTGGCCAGGGTGGTGCTGCCCGCCTTGACGGTCAGCTTGTCGTAGGCGGTGGTGGTGGTCGACTCCGCGCTGTCGATGTGCAGCCAGAAGCTCAGCGTCGCCCGGCAGCCGGCCGGGATCGTCACCGACTGGGTGAGCGTGTCGGTGTGCGTCGAGCCGTAGCCGTCGAGCCACGCCTTGTACGAGCCGCCGTGCGCGGCCTGGGCGGTGTCGTTCGTGATGACGCCGGAGCTGGCGCTCCAGCTCACGTTGCCGGACTCGAAGCCGGGGTTGGCCAGCTTCTGGCCGGTGCAGCTGCCCGACGGCGGGGTGGTCGTGGCGGTCGGCGTCGGGGTGCTGCCCGTGCAGGTCGCCTCACCGGTCTGCGCCGGCACGCTGATGGCGTTCCAGGCGGCCTTGACCGCGTCGAACTCGGTGCAACTGGTCGGGTAGAGGTTCTTCGCCGCCTGCAGCGTCCAGACCCGGTACTTCAGGTACGACGAGGACGAGGTCTTCAGCAGCATCGCGTTGTACATGATCTTCATGGCCTTCTGGATGCCCAGGCCGGTCACGCTGCTGCCGTTGCAGGTGGAGCTGGCCGGCTGCCCGTTGGTCGGGCTGCTGCCGTTGGCCAGCAGGTAGAACCAGTGGTTGCCCGGGCCGGCCGCGGCGTGCACCTCGGTGCTGGGGATGCTGCTGGAGTAGCAGTTCGGGTCGCCCAGCGCCGACGGGTTGTACATGTTGCGGATCGGGCCGCTGCCCACCAGGTTGACCTTCTCGCCGACCAGGAAGTCGGGAGCGTCGTAGCTGGACGGCTCGTTGGCGAACCACTCGGTGGCCGCGCCGAAGGTGTCGGCGACGAACTCCTGGGTGCCCGAGCCGGAGATGCCGCCCGGGGTGTGGTCGTCGATGCCGTGGCCGATCTCGTGGGCCACCACGTCGAGCGAGCCGATCCACTGGCCCGAGGTGTTCTTGCCGATCTGCACCTGGGTGCCGTCGTAGTAGGCGTTCTGGTCGTTCAGGCCCACCCGGATCGGCCAGTAGCCGCCGTTGCCGTCGGCGCCGTTGCGGCCCAGCCACTGCGCGAGCATCTTGTGCTCGGTCTGCGCGGCGAACAGCGCGTCGACGCAGCCGGTCTCCTTGTTGGTGGCGGTGCCGTTGCCCCAGACGTCGTCCGAGCCGCTGAACGTCGTGTTGGTCGCGGCGTCCTGGCAGCTCAGGTTGGTGACCGTCGGGTCCTTCATGGAGTACGTGCTGCCCGACAGGGTGGTGTTCAGGGTCAGCGGGCTGGGCCCGTTCCACGCCCCGGTGCCGGTGCCGTGCACGATCCGCTCCTGCTTGCGCAGGACGGTGCCGGTGAGGGCGTCGACGTCGACGGTGAGCCGGCTCGGGCCCTCGGCGTCGGTGCCGCGCACCGTGGTCTCCCAGGCCAGCGCCGGCTTGGCGCCGAGGGTGTAGACGACCAGGTTCGTGCCCTCGACGGTGCTGACCGACTTGAGCTGGGCCCGCGCGGTCTTCGCCGCGGCGGCCGAGGTCAGCTTCGGCGTGGTGGCGAGGCTGCCGATGGCCTGCTGCTGCGCGACGGAGGCGTACTTCAGGTTGCCGGCCGCGTCGGTGGCCAGCACGAAGTCACCGCCGACCACGGGCAGGCCCTTGTAGGTGCGCTCGTAGGGCACGTACTGGGTGCCCTCGGAGGAGATGACCGGCTTCTGCACGAACGCTTCGTCCGAGCTGGCGTGCAGGTAGGCGGGCCGGTCGGCGACCAGCGCGCGCGCCGAGTCGGCGGCGATCGCGCGGGCCTGGGCGGCGTCGGGGGCGGCGGGGCCGGGCGGCGCGGCCTGCACCGCCGCGGCGGTGCCCGCGGCGATCAGTCCGGCCGCCGCCGCGCCGGAGAGCGCGACGAGGCGAGGTGAGAGCTTCAAGGGGGTTCGCTCCTGTTCCTAGGCGCGCCGCACGGAGCCCGGTGGGGACGGGCGGCGCGGTGTTGCGAGGCGGGATGACAGTCGATCTCCGAGGCTGCCGGCGTGGCCCCGGTTCGACAGATCGGCCGTCGGCGAGCCCCCGGGGGTCGGCGACTCGCTGGGGGCACAATCACACGGCCCCGGGCCGGGATCAATGGGTGACCCGGGCAACCGACGCCTCCCGGTCGCCGCGCCGTTGCCGGGAATTCAGGAAGCCATGATCTTCAATAGGGCCTGATCAGGCCGAATGTTCTCCGTCGCGGACGGTGGCCCGTCCGATGTGCGTTGATTGCCGCTGTGCGCGCATGGCGCGCATTGGCCCCCTCGGTCGAGCTGCTGATCTCCCCGCACCTTCCGGTCCGCGGGCCGGTGCCGAACGGCCTGCGGATGATCACCTGTTCGGCCCCGGGGGTCGCGCCGATCCGGGGCGCAAGACATTGATGACGTGAAATACACCACGCGGAAGTGGCCAGCGGGCGAACTCACCGGCGTCTAGTGTCAGCTCCCACGGTCGCCCGGGCGATCGTGAAGCCCATTGGGGGCACGGGGGTTCGGTAGATGACTGTCCACATCGCGCCATGGCCGCGTTCCGCCGCGGTCCGTCGCTCGTCGGCGCCGCCCGACGGGTCGTACGCAACCCCTGCCAGCTGATCCTGGAGGGATTTCCAGTGCCATCCTCAGATCGTCGGCGAGCAGCCCGAGGTGCGGGTGCGCTCACCGCAGTCCTGGTGGCGGGCCTCGTCAACGCCTCGCCGGTCCACGCCGTGGCCGGAGGCGCCGCCGTGACAGACGGCTCCTTCGCCTTCGCCGCCAAGATCGATGTGGGCCCCGGCCAGCGTGCCTGCAGCGGCGCCCTGGTCGACCCGTGGTGGGTGCTCACGGCGAAGAGTTGCTTCAGCGTCGACGGCCAGCCCGTCGTCGCGGGCAGGCCCGCCCAGCCGACCACGGTGACGGTCGGACGACCTGACCTCACCAAGGCCACCGGTTTGGTCGCCCCGGTCGTCCGCATCGTCCCGCACCCCGACCGCGACGCCGTCCTCGTCCGGCTGTCCCGGCGGGTCGACGTCGCGCCGGTGCCGCTGGGCGCCGCGCCGAGCGCCGCCGAGCAGCTGACCGTCGCCGGCTTCGGCCGTACCGCCACCACCTGGGTCCCGGATCAGCTGCACACCGGGACCTTCGCCGTCCAGGGCGTGGCCGCCGGCACGTTCGACCTGCTCGGCACCGGGGCCGGCGCCATCTGCCGTGGTGATCTCGGCGGGCCGACCGTCCGGCTGGTCGCCGGCAAGCCGCAACTGGTCGGCCTGCACCACGCCGCCTGGCAGGGCGGCTGCCTGGCGGAGACCGAGACGCGCCGGAGTGCAGTGGAGACCCGGGTCGACGATCTGGGTCCCTGGCTGACCGCCAACATGCCGCAGGGCCCCGCGACCGACCAGTACCAGGACATCAACTTCCTGTACGTGTACGCCACCGGGGACGTGGCGCCGCAGACCTTCCCGGCGACCTCGACCGGCGGCTTCTCCTCGCCGCTCGGTGAGTGGAAGGGCGGCGGCGGCGCGTACGCCGCCGACCGGGTCAAGGTGTTCGACGACGACTTCGACGGCGACGGCATCGACGACGTCGCGGTGATGTCGACCAGCACCACCAACACCTTCGCCATCGACACCTTCATCACCCGGCCGGACGGCAAGCACGGCGCACCGATCCGCTCCTGGACCGCCAGCAACTTCGGTCACCTGACCAGCATGAAGATGACCTCCGGCGACTTCAACGGCGACGGCCGGGCCGACCTGAGCGCCTTCTACGGGTACGGCAACGGTGACGAGGCGTGGATCAACTGGCTCGCGCGACCGGACGGCGGTTTCGACGCGCCGATCGAGGCGTGGCGCGCGTCGGACTTCGGCACCTGGTCCAGCACCTCGGTCTTCGCCGGGGACGTCAACGGGGACGGCAGGGACGACGCCACCCTGTTCTACGCCTACGCCAGCGGGGCCATGGCGCTGATCACCTGGCCCGGTCAGCCCGACGGCAAGTTCGGCACCGGGTACACCTCCTGGTACACCCCGGCGGACAAGCCGTTCGGCTCGCTGTCGTCGATGAAGCTGGCCGACGGTGACTTCAACGGCGACGGCCGTGGCGACGTGGCCGTGCTCTACGGCTACGGCAGCGGGAAGCTGGCCCTGTTCACCTGGACGGCGAAGCAGGACGGCAACTTCAACAGCCCGCTGGAGTCCTGGTCCTCGACCGTTTTCGGCCAGTTCGCCAGCATCAAGATGGTGTCCGGCGACTACACCGGCGACAAGCGCGACGATCTCGCCTTCCTCTACAAGTACTCGGACGACGGTCTCGGGCTGCACACGTTCACCGCGACGCCGGCCGGCGGCTTCAACGTTCCGTTCGGCTCCTGGCGGGTCGGCCGGGGCGTGTACGGCTGGTGGCCCAGCATGAAGATGGACGGGGAGTGACACCCCGCGGCTCATAGCCAGCCGCCAGATCGCAGTGCCCGCCCGGACCGTCCGGGCGGGCACTGTGTCGTCAGGAACCCCTTACCGCGACGACGGACCGGCTTTCGTCTGTTTCGTAGAAAAGTATCTGGCGGACCGACGAAAGCTATGGACACGCTGAGAGTAAGTCAGTAGGGTCGGTCACTATCAATATGTTTCGTCGAGGTGAACTACCGGCACGGTAGACCTCGATGGTGGCCCTCCGGGCGGCGCAACACGTCCGAGGACCACGACCGGCCAGCCATGGCCACCCCGGGTCAACGCCACCACGGCGGCCGCGCCTCACCGGCCGACCGATGCCCGTACCCGACCGACCCCATCAGCTCCGCGGTACCACCGTGCGCGACGACCGCCGTCGGCCCGGTGGCGCTCCACCATCCACATCGGACGACCGTGGCCCGCGGCCACGGCCGGGGATCCCGTGCGGCCAGGGGAGGGGTCGCACCGACCACGCCGGCACGTCGGCTCCGCCGATCGACCCACCGACGCACGCTGCTCCCGGACCCGTGAAAGAGGAACCCATGAACGCACATCCACCGCCGAACCGGCGCTCCGCCGGCCGGCTCCGGAGACCGGTGGCCGCCCTCGCCACGCTGGCGCTGCTGCTGACCACCGGGCTCTCCTCGTCCCCGGCCAGCGCGCGGCCGACCGACCCGGAACGCTCCGCGCCGGCCGTCGCGGCCGCCCCGTTGCAGGCCCAGGTGCTCACCTGGACGGCGGGGGACAACTTCCTCGCCTACCGCTCGGCGCCCACCACGGCGGTCGCCGGACCGGCCACCCTCGTCTTCGAGAACAGCGCGGCCACCGGAAACACCACCGGCATGCAGCACACCCTGACCTTCGAGACGTCGGACCCGGCGTACAACAGCGACGTCGACGTGAACATCCTGGCCGACCCGACGGACGCCAACCGGGGGCGTTGGACGGTCGACGTGGTGCTCTCCCCGGGCACCTACCGCTACTTCTGCTCCATCCCCGGCCACGGCGGCATGACCGGCCTGCTGGTCGTCGACGGCGGCGGCTCGGACACCACCGCCCCGACGGTCACCGCGGCGGTGACCGGGGCGAAGGACGCCAACGGGGCGTACGTGGGCAGCGCCACGGTCACCCTCACCGCCGCCGACACCGGCTCCGGCGTCGACCGGGTCGAGTACGCCCTGGACGGCGGCGCCTACGGCACCTACGCGGCGCCGGTGACGGTGAACCAGCCGGGGCAGCACACGGTGAGCTACCGGGCCACCGACAAGGCGGGCAACACCTCGTCGCCGCAGCAGGTTTCGTTCATCGTGGTCGAGCCGGCGCCGACGGACACCACGGCGCCGACCGTGACCGCCGCGGTGACCGGGCAGCGGGACGCCAACGGGGCGTACGTGGGCAGCGCCACGGTCACCGTCTCGGCCACCGACGCCGAGTCCGGCGTGGCGAAGGTCGAGTACTCGCTCGACGGGGCCGCCTACGGCACCTACTCCGCGCCGGTGACGGTGAACCAGCCGGGCCAGCACACGGTGAGCTACCGGGCCACCGACAAGGCGGGCAACACCTCGTCGCCGCAGCAGGTCTCGTTCATCGTGGTCGAGCCGACGCCGGCCGACACCACCCCGCCGACCGTGACCGCCGCAGTGAGCGGGGAGAAGGACGCCAACGGGGCGTACGTGGGCGGCGCGACGATCACCCTCACCGCCGCCGACACCGGCTCCGGGGTGGACCGGGTCGAGTACTCCCTCGACGGGCAGCCCTACGCCGGCTACACCGCCCCGGTGACGGTCAACCAGCCGGGGCAGCACACGGTGAGCTACCGGGCCACCGACAAGGCCGGTAACACCTCGTCGCCGCAGCAGGTCTCGTTCACCGTGGTCGAGCCGACGCCGGCCGACACCACCCCGCCGACCGTGACCGCCGCGGTGACCGGCCAGCGGGACACCAACGGGGCGTACGTGGGCAGCGCCACGGTCACCGTCTCGGCCACCGACGCCGAGTCCGGCGTGGCGAAGGTCGAGTACTCGCTCGACGGGGCCGCCTACGGCACCTACTCCGCGCCGGTGACGGTGAACCAGCCGGGCCAGCACACGGTGAGCTACCGGGCCACCGACAAGGCGGGCAACACCTCGTCGCCGCAGCAGGTCTCGTTCACCGTGGTCGAGCCGGCCCCCACGGACACCACGCCGCCGACCGTGACCGCCGCGGTGACCGGGCAGCGGGACGCCAACGGGGCGTACGTGGGCGGCGCGACGGTCACCCTGACCGCCGCCGACAGCGGCTCCGGGGTGGACCGGGTGGAGTTCTCGCTCGACGGGCAGCCCTACGCGGCGTACTCCGCGCCGGTCACCGTCAACCAGGTCGGGCCGCACACGGTGAGCTACCGGGCCACCGACAAGGCCGGCAACACCTCGTCGCCGCAGCAGGCGTCGTTCACGGTGGTCGACCCGCCCGCGCCCGACACCACGCCGCCCACCGTCACCGCCGCCGTCACCGGGCAACTCGACGACGCCGGGGCGTACCTGGGCAGCGCCACGGTCACCCTGACCGCCGCCGACAGCGGCTCCGGGGTGGACCGGGTCGAGTACTCCCTCGACGGCCAGCCGTATGTCCGCTACACCGCGCCGGTCACCGTCGACCGGGCCGGGCCGCACACGGTGAGCTACCGGGCCACCGACAAGGCCGGCAACACCTCGGGCACCGCCTCGGTCAGCTTCACCGTGGTCGCCAGCGGGCCGCAGCCCGAGTGCGTCAAGGACACCCGGCCCACCGTCTGGCTCGGCACCGTCGACAGCGGCGTACCCAACCGGGTGGTCCAGGGCGACTGCACGATCAACGCCGTCATCGACGACGAGCGGAGCTGGCCGAACCACGGCGCGTTCGTCTCGTACGTCACCGCGGTCGCCGAGCACCTGCACCACCTGGGCGTCATCACCCACCCCGAGCACGGCCGCCTGGTCAGCGCGGCCGCCCGCTCCGGCGTGGGCAAGCCGGCGGGCAAGGACGGCTACCAGCCGATCCTGGACTCCTCCGCCGCGTCCTTCGGCCGTTGGCAGCAGGTCGGCGCCGGCGGGTTCACCCGCAACGCCGACGGCTCGATCACCAGCCGACCGGTGCCCGGGCTGGGCATGCTCTGGTACCCGGTCAGCGCCTACGGCGACTTCTCCCTGAAGCTCCAGTGGCGCGACGACGCGCCGGGGGAGGGCCGGGCCAACAGCGGCGTCTTCGTCCGCTTCCCGGACGTCCGGAACCATCCGGCCGAGTCCCGCCCCGAGTGGGTCGCCATCAAGTACGGCCACGAGCTCCAGATCCTCGACCGGCCCGACGGCGACCGGTACAAGAGCGGCTCGGTGTACGGCTTCGACCGGGTCGACCTGGCCGGCGCCGGGGTCACCCCGAAGGGCACCTGGAACGACTACGAGATCCGCGTGGTCGGCCAGCACTACTCCGTGTTCCGCAACGGCGAGCTGATCAACGAGTACGTCAACGTTCCCGACGCCGTCTTCGGCCCGCCCCGGGCCGACGATCCGGGCGGCGCCGGGCGGCAGCACGCCACCGGCTACCTCGGCCTCCAGAACCACGGGACCGGCGACGTCGTCAGCTTCCGGAACGTGCGGATCGCCCCGCTGGCCGCCTGCTGTCCGGGCGGCGCTGCGAACACCTGCTGCTGAGCGAGCGAAAGGGAAGACATCATGGCAAGGAACAGGATCGACCGCCGTACCCTGCTCAAGGGCCTCGCCGGATCCACGGTGGCGGTCAGCGCGGCGAGCCTGGCCGGCGCGCTGCCGGCCGGGGCCGCCGAGGAGTGCGGCGGCAAGCTCATCCCGCAGGGGCACGTGGGCATCCAGCTCTACAGCGTCCGCGACAAGATCGCCCAGGTCGGCTTCGCCGCCGTCTTCGAGGAGCTGTCCCGGATCGGCTACCGGGAGGTGGAGTTCGCCGGCTACACCCAGGGGTCGGCCGGCGCCATCACCCCGGAGCAGATCCGCCGGCTGCTCGACGACAACGGGCTGAAGGCGGCGGGCAGCCACCGCGGGCTGAACGACTTCCGCACCAACCTGGAGTGGGAACTGGACGTCGCCGAGATCCTCGGCATGCCGACCATCGGCACCGCCCAGGCCCCCACCGGCGACCGGACCATCGCCGGCTACCAGCGGGCCGCCGCCGAGTTCAACGCCTGGGGCGCGGCGGCCGCCGCCCGCGGCCTCAAGCTCTACCAGCACAACCACACCATCGAGTTCGCCTTCGCGACGGACCGGCCGGACGTCCGGCTCTACGACCTCTTCCTG
Source organism: Micromonospora sp. MH33 (assembly GCF_003013775.1). Lineage (NCBI taxonomy): Bacteria > Bacillati > Actinomycetota > Actinomycetes > Micromonosporales > Micromonosporaceae > Micromonospora > Micromonospora sp. MH33. The sequence continues at coordinate 13,168 of NZ_MUYZ01000050.1, read as the reverse complement.
GAGCTCACCGACCCCCGCTACGTCTTCCTGGAGATGGACATCCTCTGGGCGTACGGCGGGGCGCGGAAGTACCCGGGCTTCCGCCCGGTCGACTACGTCAACGCCCACCCGGACCGCTACCCGCTGTTCCACGTCAAGGACGGCGTCCCGCTGCCCGACCCGCAGCAGGGCAACTCCTACGCCGACGTGGAGTTCGGCGCGGGGGTGATCCCGTTCGCCGAGTTCTTCGGCGAGCTGAAGGGCCGGGGGCGCTTCGAGTTCCTCTGGGAGCAGGACTCCGCGCCGGGCGCCCAGCCGAACCCGCCCGGCTCGCTCGGCGCCGCCGAGCGCAGCTACCAGCGCATGGTCGAACTGCGGGGGACCCGATGAGCGCCTGGCGGCTGGTCGAGGAGGAGTCGGAGCCACGGCAGCCCCGCACCGGGCGTCCCCGGACCGGTGGCCGGCGGATGCTGGTCGTCGCGGCGGTCGTGCTGCTCACCCTGGTCGGCGCCGGCGGGCTGGCCGCCGCCCGCACCGGGATGTTCGCCGAGCGGCCGGACGGCTGCGTCAAGCCCGACCGGACCATCCAGCTGTACGCGGTGGAGCTGCCGAAGGACGGCACCCAGGTCCGGCTCGGCTACGGCCTCACCCCGCAGACGGCCTCCTACCCGGGACCGCTCATGGAGATGATGGAGGGCGAGTGCCTCGCCATCACCCTGCACAACCAGGTGCCCGAGGCCACCCTGGCGGCGCTGCGGACCAGCCCGACCCACCCGTTGGGCGTCTCGCTGCACGTGCACGGCGTCAAGTACACCCAGGACTCCGACGGCACCGTGCAGAGCGGCTCGTACGTCCCGTCGGGCGGCTCGCGCACCTACACCTGGTACGCCCAGCCGCGCAACAACAGGACCGGGGCGCAGGGCACCGCCGGCTACTGGTGGTACCACGACCACGTGGTGGGCGGACCGCACGGCACCCAGGGACTCTCCGCCGGCCTCTTCGGCGGCCTGGTGGTCCGCCGTCCCGGCGACCCGAAGCCGGACCGGACCTACACGGTGGCCTTCGGTGACCGGCAGAGCATCAACCTGCGCCGGGGCGAGGCCACCGACACCTGCACGGAGGTGAACCCGCAGCCCGGGCCGACCTGCCTGGTCGCCCGCAAGGGGGAGCGGGTGGAGTTCGTGGTGGTCGGCATCGGCAACGACATGCACACCTTCCACCTGCACGGGCACTCCTGGGCGGACACCCGGACCGGGGTGGTGAGCAACGGGCAGCCCTTCGCCGACTCCGTGCCGATCATCGACAACAAGACCCTCGGCCCGGGTGACTCGTTCGGCGCCCAGGTGGTGGCCGGCGACTCGGTCGGGCCGGGCCACTGGATGCTGCACTGCCACATGCAGTTCCACTCCGACGCCGGGATGTCCACGATGCTGCACGTCCTGGACGAGAACGGGAACATGCCGCCCGGCATGGACCACGAGCACGGCGCCGCCGGGGCCACCTCGGCGACCGCCGCCGACGGCGGCGAGCACCAGCACGACTGACGGGTCCGCGGCTGCCGGCCCTCAGAGCCGAGGACCGGCAGCCACCGGACGACCTCCACCTCCGACACCGTCCGCACCGGCCACCCGCCACGGGTGGCGCCGGTAGACGCGTACGCCCTTCCTCCGGTGACCGCCTCACGTCACCGGCGGAATCGACGAACCCGGAAACCCACACCAGGAGGAGTCGAGATGGCCGACAGACGCCATTTCCGGTTCTCCCGCTGGGTCGGCCTCGACGCCGGCCCGACGGGATCCACCACCACCACCACCACAACAGCACCGCCCCCGCCGACCGCACCGCGCCGCCGCGGCGGCCGTCGCCGGTTCGGCGCCCTGGCGTCGAGCGCCGCCCTGGCGCTCGGCGTGCTCACCCTGCCGGGCCAGACCCTCGCCCCGGCACCCGCGGCCGCCGCCGAGGCCGCCGCGGCGGTCAAGGTGCTGGTCTTCCACGGCCCGGTCGACAAGCAGGACGACCCGGTCGCCAAGGCCACCGCGACCATCCGGTCCCTGGGCGAGCGGCAGGGCTTCACCGTCGACGACTCCGCCGACCCGGCGGTGTTCACCTTCGGGAATCTGGCCCGCTACCGGGCGGTGGTGTTCCTCTCCGCCAACGGGGTCACCCTCGACGACGCCCAGGAGGCGGCCTTCCAGGCGTACGTGAAGAACGGTGGCGGTTTCGTCGGCGTGCACGACGCGGCGCGCGCCCAGCCGGAGTCGTCCTGGTTCACCGGCCTGATCGGCACCCGGCCGGCCGCCAGCCTGCCGAACGCCGAGAAGCCGGTCTCGGCCACCGCGAGCGCGGAGAACCCGCCGAACGAGACGGCCGCGAAGGCCATCGACGGGTCGACCAGCACCAAGTGGCTGACCTTCAACCCGACCGGCTGGCTGGCGGCGAAGCTGGCCAAGCCGGTCGTGGTGAGCCGGTACGCGCTCACCTCGGCCAACGACTCCCCGGGCCGGGACCCGAAGAACTGGACCCTGCAGGGCTCCCCGGACGGCACCACCTGGACCGACCTGGACAGCCGCAGCAACGAGACCTTCCCGCAGCGGTTCCAGACCAAGCAGTACAGCTTCACCAACACGACGGCCTACCAGCACTACCGGCTCAACGTCACGGCGAACAGCGGGGAGCCGCTGGTCCAGCTGGCCGAGCTGTGGCTGATCGGCCCGGACGCCGGCCCGGCCCCGGACAACACGGTGCAGCAGGCCACCGTGGACGTCACCGACCGCCAGCACCCGGCCAACAAGGGCCTGCCGCTGACCTGGACCCGCTCGGACCAGTGGATCAACTGGGATCCCAGCCCGATCGGGAAGGTGCACACCGTCGCCCAGGTCGAGGAGCGGACGTACAACGCCGGCCTGAGCGGCAACGGGGCGTTCCACCCGGTCTCCTGGTGCCAGGACTACGACGGTGGGCGCTCCTTCTACACCGGCATGGGGCGTACCGAGGCGAGCTGGACCAGCGACGAGCGGTTCCAGAACCACCTGGCCGGCGCGATCAGGTGGACGGCCGGCATGGTCCGTGGTGACTGCCAGGCCACCATCGCCTCGAACTACCGTATCGACCGGCTGACCGCCACCAACCAGTCCGGCCAGCTCGACCAGATCGGCGAGCCGCACGGCCTCACCATCGCCCCCGACGGCGGCGTGTTCTACATCGGCAAGGCGGCCTGCCCGAGCGGCCCGATCGTGAGCTGGGACGACCCGAAGGTCGGCCTCGGCTGCGGCACCATCCACCGGTGGGACCCGAAGACGAAGCAGCCCAAGCTGCTCACCACCCTCGCGGTGATGGGCAACCGGGGCAGCGGCAGCGAACTGGTGAAGAACGAGGAGGGCCTGGTCGGCATCACCCTCGACCCGCAGTTCGCGCAGAACGGCTGGGTCTACGTCTACTGGATGCCGCACGAGTCCATCGACCGGGACCGGCGGATCGGTCAGCGGACCGTCTCCCGGTTCACCTACGACGCCGCGAAGCAGGCCATCGACCAGGGCACCCGCAAGGACCTGCTGCACTGGGACACCCAGATCCACAGCTGCTGCCACGCCGGCGGCGGGATGACGTTCGACGAGAGCGGCAACCTGTACATCGGCACCGGTGACAGCAACTCCTCCGGCGGTTCCAACGGCTACTCCGGCAACAACTGGACGCAGGACTTCAAGGGCACCTCGTTCCAGGACGCCCGGCGTACCTCCGGCAACACCAACGACCTCAACGGCAAGATCCTGCGCATCCACCCCGAGCCGGACGGCACCTACACCGTCCCGGCCGGCAACCTGTTCACCGGCGCGGAGGAGGGCGGCGGCAAGACCCGCCGGGAGATCTACGTGATGGGCGTGCGCAACATCGCCCGGATCGCCTGGGACCCGGTCAACGACTGGCTGACCGCGGCCTGGGTCGGCCCGGACGCCGGCGCCCCGGACCCGAACCTCGGCCCGGCCAAGTACGAGACGGCCACGATCATCACCTCGGCCGGCAACCAGGGCTGGCCGTACTGCATGGGCAACCGCCAGCCGTACCGCGACCGCAGCAGCACCGACGCGAACGTGCTGACCGGCTGGTACGACTGCGACAACCTGAAGAACACCTCGCCGCGCAACACCGGTCTGGTGAACATCCCGCCGGCCCGCGACAACATGATCTGGTACTCGCCGCAGGGCGGCGGTCCGGTCTACCCGAAGCGGACCGACGGCAGCGGGCTGCCCACGTACCAGGTCGGACAGGAGACCTTCACCCAGCCGTACCTCAAGGGCGGCGGTCAGGCCATCATGGACGGCCCGACCTACCAGCGGGAGAACGTCGACACCGGCAGCGGTGTGGCCTGGCCGGCGTACTGGGACGACAAGTGGTTCATCGGTGACCAGTCCAACGCCAGCAACCGGGTGGCGGTCACCGTCGACCCGGCCACCGTCGACGAGCACGGCCCGCCCGCGTTCGCCGAGGACCTGCGCCAGATCATCCGCGGCGGCACCGGCGGCAACCAGCTCCAGTCCTGGATGGACGCCAAGTTCGGCCCGGACGGCGCGCTGTACCTGCTGGACTACGCCGGTGGCTTCTTCAGCCTGCACAGCAACCAGAAGCTGATCCGGATCGCCTACACCGGTGGCGAGGCGACGCCGCGGGCGAGCGACGCCTCCTGGCGGGCCGTCACGCCGAGCCGGCCGAAGACCGTCGCGTTCTCGGGCGCCCGGGTCGGTGGCGTGGCGTGGGAGTGGAACTTCGGTGACGGCAGCGCGCCGTCGCACGAGGCGAACCCCACGCACACCTACGCCGACTACGGCACCTACCAGGTCACCCTGAAGGTGACGTACGCCGACGGCCAGGTCTCCACCGCGACGATCACCGTCACGGCGGGCTGCGCCGCGCCGGACACCCGCGCGACCGTGCGGATGCTGGACACCGACACCGGCGTGACCAACCACCAGGTCGGCGGCGACTGCACCGTCAACGACCTGATCGACGACGAGCGGAGCTGGACCAACCACGGCCAGTTCGTCAGCCACGTCGCCGGCGTGGTCAACGACCTGCGCGCCGACGGCGTGCTGGACAACCGGGAGGCGGCGAAGCTGAACACCGCCGCCGCCCAGTCGCCGATCGGCAAGGTGGCCGGCTACCGGCCGCTCTTCGACGGCACGGCCGGGTCGCTGGCCGACTGGCGGCAGGCGCCCGGCGGGTCGTTCACGTTGCAACCCGACGGAACCATCCGCAGCTCCGGCGGTCTCGGGATGCTCTGGTACGCCAAGGACGAGTTCGCCGACTTCTCGCTGCGGCTGAAGTTCCGGGACGTCTCCGCCGGCACCACCTACGCCAACAGCGGGGTCTTCACCCGGTTCCCGGACCCGCGGACCCCGGTGGACCAGCGACCGGCCGGCAGTTGCGGCACGGTCGGCTCGGCCCGGTCGTCCCAGGCGTGGGTGGCGATCTACTGCGGCCACGAGATCCAGATCTACGACGGGCCAACCGGCGAGCCGCAGAAGACCGGGTCGATCTACAACTTCGATCCGCAGGGGCTCGACCAGGCCGGGGCGACCCCGAAGGGGACCTGGAACGACTACGAGGTCCGGGTGGTCGGCCAGCACTACACGATCATCCGCAACGGCGTGGTGATCAACGAGTTCGACAACACGCCGGGCAAGGCGTCGTCCCGGGCCGGTGACCCGCCGACCGACCTGCGGCAGTTCCTCAGCGGGTTCGTCGGGTTGCAGAACCACGGCACCAACGACCTGATCGAGTTCCGCGACGTACGGGTGCGCGACCTGTAGTCGCACCGGCGGCGCCGGGCACGGGGTCCGCCCCCGTGCCCGGCGCTCGTCAACGACTCTGTGCGGGCGGCCTGCGACAGGCGTAGGAGCCGGGGGCGGGCTTCTTCCACAGGTGTCCGAAGACCCGTACACCTGTCGATCCGTAGGTTCGGGGCGACCGCCGCGGCGGCGTCTCCCCTGTGTACGCCGCCGGTCGGCGGCCGGCGCGGGGAGGAGGAGCACGCGGATGCGAAGCGGAAGACATGCCTGGCGGGCCTCGGTGGTGGCCCTGGCGGTCCTGGTCGCCGGGCTGCCGGCGACCGGCGCGCTGGCCCAGCCGGGCGCCGACGAACGCCCGAGCCTGGTGATCGGCGACGGCGTCACCCAACCGGTGTTCGGCTACGCCGACGCCGTCCGGGAACGGGTCTTCGTCACCTCGGACGTGGACACCGACGGCGACGGCGCCCGCGACATCGTGGCGATGGACATCATCCGGCCCCGGGCCAGCGAGAACGGGCTCAAGGTGCCGGTGGTCATGGACGCCAGCCCCTACTACTCGACGGTCTGCCGGGGCAACGAGGGCGAGTGCAAGGCCGACGTCGACGGCGACGGGCTGAACGACACCTGGCCCCTGTTCTACGACAACTACTTCGTGCCGCGCGGCTACGCGGTGGTCCTGCTCGACATGATCGGCACCAACAACTCGACCGGCTGCCCGGTCACCGGTGGCCGGGCCGACAACATCAGCGCGCCGACGGCCATCGACTGGCTCAACGGGCGGCGGCCGGGCGTCGACGCCGCCGGCCGGGAGATCGTGGCGGACTGGCACAACGGCCGCACCGGCATGATCGGCAAGTCGTACGACGGCACCCTGGCCAACGCCGCCGCGGCCGACGGGGTGGCGGGGCTGACCACCATCGTGCCGATCTCGGCGATCTCCAGCTGGTACGACTACTCCCGGAGCAACGGGCTGGTCACCCGGGCGAACAACTACTCGGGCAGCCTCGCGAACACGGTCACCAACCCCGCCCGCCGCGCGTACTGCGCCCCGGTGCGGACCGCCCTCGGGCAGGGCGGCGACGACGTCACGGGCGACTACAACGACTTCTGGGCGGAGCGGGACTACGTGCCGCACGCCGACCGGGTCCGGGCCAGCGTCTTCGTGGTGCACGGCCTCAACGACGACAACGTCCGTCCGGACCACTTCAGCAAGTGGTGGGCCGCGCTGGGTGAGCAGGGCGTGCCGCGCAAGCTCTGGCTGACCGGCACCGGCCACGTCGACCCGTTCGACTTCCGTCGGGGCGCCTGGGTGGACACCCTCCACCGCTGGTTCGACCACTGGCTCCAGGGCGTCGACAACGGGATCATGCGGGAGCCGGCCGTCGACATCGAGCGGGCCCCGGACGTCTGGGAGACCGCGCGCGCCTGGCCGCTGCCCGACGCCCGGCCGACCCAGGTGTTCCTCCGGGCGCCGGCGGCCGGGAACGTCGGCGCGCTCGCCGTCCGCTCCGGCCCCGGCAACGGGTCGGCGACCTTCCAGGACACCCCCACGATGACCGCCACCAACGCCATCCGGCACCCGTCGGACCCGGCGGCGAACACCGACAACCGGCTGGTGTTCCTCTCCGCGCCGCTGACCGCGCCGCTGCACGTCTCCGGCACCCCGGTCGTGAAGATCAGCGCCACGGTCGACGGCGAGGACACCAGCTTCGCCGGACTCCTCGTCGACTACGGCACCCGCCCGCGGTTCAGCACCACCGGTGACGGCATCCGGACCCTGACCGACGAGGACTGCTGGGGCGCGACGGCGACCTGGGGCGGCTTCGCCGAGAACGCCTGCTACCGCAGGACCGAGAAGACCGTGGCGACCAACCCGCAGGAGCTGGTCACCAAGGGGATCATCGACGGCCTCAACCTCGACTCGCCGTCGGTGTCGACCCCGCTGGTGCCCGGGCAGAAGACCGCGGTCGACCTGAACCTGCTCCCCGAGGACTACGTCTTCGACGCCGGCCACCAGATCGGCGTGGTCCTGCTCGGCTCGTACTCCGGCTACAGCAGCCGGGCCAAGCAGAACCGGGCCCACATCACCGTCCACTTCGACCGCAGCCGGATCACCCTGCCGGTGGTCGGCGGCCGGACCGCGGCGGTGGCCGCCGGCCTGTAGGAGATTCCGGGGCGGGGCGCCGACGACGTCGCCCCGCCCCGGCTACCGGTCCGGCTGGTACCGGCCGGTGAGCCGGCCCAGCTTCAGCGCCAGGTGCAGGCAGAGCCGCTCGTTGCCGTCCTTGAGGTCGGTGCCGGCGAGCAGCTCCACCCGCTGGAGCCGGTAGTACAGCGTCGTCCGGTGCAGCCGCAGCCGCTCGGCGGTGGCGTGGGCGTTGCCGGCCAGGTCCAGGTAGACCTCCAGGGTCTCCAGCAGCACCTGGTGCGCCTCGTCGCCGAGCAGCCGGCCCAGCCCCGGGTGCACCCGCCCGACGTCCAGGTGCCGGGCGTCCACCCCGGACAACAGCCGGTAGATGCCCAGGTCGGCCCAGGGCACCACCGGACCCAGGGCGGGCAGTTGCACACCCACCCGGGCCGCCTGGAACGCCTCCTGGTACGACAGCACGCTGTCGTACAACCGGGGCCGGTCGTCGCCGACCCCGACCACCGTCCGGCTCACCGACGCCAGGCCCCGGGTCGCCGCGCGCAGAGCCTGGTCCAGGTGCGCGGCGGCGTCCCCGGCCGCCGCCCGTCCGGTGGCCCGACCGCCGCACAGCAGCAGCACCCCGTGGTCGTGCCGGACCAGGTGCAGGGTCTCGCGGGACCCGACCCACTGCCGGGTGGCGACCAGCGCGTGCTCCAGGGCGATCCGGGCCGGGTCGTCCAGCACGTCGTCCCGGGTCACCGCGAGTTGGGCGACCAGCGCGGTGACCTGGCCGTCGCGGGCCACCACGCCGTCGGTCAGCAGCGACCGGACCGCCTCCCGCCGGGCCTCCGGGGACTCGACCAGGAGCGTACGGGTGGCCTCCGCCTCCCGCTGCGAGGTCAGCTCGCCGAGCAGGTTCTCCCGGTAGAGGGCCAGCGACAGGTCCGGCACCGCCTCGGTCACCACCGAGATGTCGTCGTCGGTCATCCCGTCGACCGCGTCGATGAACCAGACGAAGCCCAGCAGCAGGTCCTGGTGCCGGATCGGCACGCAGACCCGGGGGAGCAGGTCCAGGTCGGGGCAGGCCGGGGTACGCACCGGCTGCCGGGCCTCCATGATGCCGATCTCCCGGGCCCAGGCGATCACCTCCGGCGTGGTGTGCCGGCGCAGGATCGAGCTGCGGCGCACCCCGTCGAGCAACCCGGTGTGTTCGCTGTAGACGACGACGCGCTGACGCCGGTCCTCGATGAGTGCCGGGCGCTTCACCCGCGCCGCGACCCGGTCGACGATGCGTTGCAGCTCCATGCGCATGCGCTTCTCCCGGACCGGCCCGTGCCCGCGGGATCACCGCACGGCGCGGGCCATGTGTGCTGGTAGGACCCTTGGCCTACCTTCCGATGATGTTGGCCGGGCGCGCAATACCCGCGAGAGCCGTACAAGGTAACAGTGAGCGGTTCCGACATCTGTCGGAAGACCGCGGGCCGGGACGCCACCTAACGTGTGCGGGGCCGGGTCCGCCGAGAAGGGAACACCGTCGTGGCCGCAACCAGGCCCTGGCAGGGCGTCGTCGTCGCCCTCCCCACGCCGTTCCGGGCTGACCTCTCCGTCGACTACGACCGGCTCCAGGAGCACGTGCGGTGGCTCGGCGACGCCGGCTGCCGGGGCGTGACCCCGTGCGGCCCGCTCGGCGAGTACCCGGCCCTGTCCGAGGGGGAGCGCGCCGACGTGGTCCGCGCCGCCGTGGAGGCGGCGCCGCCGGGCTGCGCGGTACTGCCGGCCGTCGGGGGGTACGGCAGCCGGCAGGCGCGCCACTGGGCCGAGCAGGCGCGGGCCGCCGGGGCGCAGGCGGTGCTCGCCCCGCCACCGGTCGGCTACCCGGGCGGCCCCGCCGAGGTGGTCGCCCACTACCGCGAGGTGGCCGCCGTCGGGCTGCCGGTGGTGGTGTGCCGCGACCCGGCCGAGGCCACCGTGGACCTCACCCCGGACCTGCTCGCCCGGGTCGCCGAGACCGACGGCGTGGTGGCGGTACGGGAGGACGACGTCCGCCGGCTGCACCGGGTCCGCGACCTCTGCCCGCACCTGGACGTGCTGGCCGGCGCCGACGACGTGCTGCTGGAACTGACCGTGTGCGGCGCGACCGGGTGGCTGGCGCGCTGCCCCAACGCCCTGCCCCGGCTCTGCCTGCGCCTGCACCGGCTCTGCGCCGACCGCGACCTGGCCGCCGCGCTGCCGCTCTACGCCCGGTTGCACCCCCTGCTCGGCTGGGGCGCCCGGACCGAGGGGGTGCAGGCCATGAAGCTGGCCATGGGGCTCACCGGCCGGTACGGCGGGCCGTGCCGGCCGCCCCGCGGCGCGCTGCCGCCCGAGCTGGAGGAGCGGCTGTGCCGGGACCTGCGGCGGGCCGAGCGGGCCGACGCCGCGCCGGTGCCCACGGCGTGACGTCCTGCACGTGTCGGAAGTCGCCGGTCCACCTGCCGACATCTGCACGGTGACCGCCGCGCCGGCCGGCTCCTAGGGTCGGATCGAGCGTGATCATGCGGGACGGCGAGCACCCCCTGACCGCCCCGCCCCCCTCCCGCCCCCGACCTGAGAGGTGACTCGATGCACCTTCTGCCCACCAGGCGTGCGGTGTGGCGCTCGGTGCTGGCCGCCGCCGTCACGACCGTCCTGGTCGCGACCGGCTCCGCCGGGCCGGCCTCCGCCGCACCGGGCGACCCGCCGGACGGGCCCGCCCCGTTCCAGCCGCTCGACCCCCAGCGCTGGCAGAACCCCGACACGATGACCTGGGACGACTACCGGCAGGTGCCGAACCGGAACTGGGCCGACCCGACCGTGCGCGGCTCGGTCCGCAACTTCAAGATCGCGCTGGTCACGTTGGACTACGTGGACCAGCCGTTCGTCATCACCCAGCCGGCCGGCTCGACGGTCTTCGGCAACCCGCAGGCGACCGCCGCGAACGTGCCCCGGAACCAGGTCGCGAAGTTCTACACCGACTTCCTCAACACACCGGGCGACCTGAACCGGGGACACACCCTGCACGAGTACTGGATGCAGGACTCCAACGGCCGGTACGGGGTGGACCTCAGCGGCTTCGGCCCGTACGAGATGCCGGCGAAGTCCTACCAGTACGGCATCGACAACGGCTTCAACCCCGGCGCCTGCCCCACCGGGGAGGCGTGCGCCAAGAACATCCGCACCGACGGGCTGGGCGCCTGGCGCGCGGCGGTCGGCGACGCGGTGGCCGACAGCTTCGAGCTGGTCTTCATCCTCTCGGCCGGCCAGGACGAGTCCTCGACCTGGCAGGAGTTCGGCCAGATGATGTTCCAGACCAAGGAGGACGTGCCGGACGCGTGGGGCCCGCCGGACCCCAGCCTGCCCAACTACGCGAAGACCCGCTACGTCGAGTGGACCTCGTGGAAGGCGGCCGCCACCATCTGGCCGAACGCCGGCGGCGGCTCCTCCACCCAGGCGGAGAGCTCCGGCATGGGCGTGTACGCCCACGAGTTGAGCCACCTGCTGAGCATCGGGGACAACTACAACAACCCGTACGGCACGCCGTTGCGCCGCGCGTACACCGGCATCTGGAGCATGATGTCGCGCGGGTCGTTCAACGGGCCGGGCGGGCCGCACACCCGCTGGCAGATCCCGCCGGTCAACGGTGGCTCGATGGGCTCGCTGCACACGCTGCGGGACAAGCTGAAGATCGGGCTGCTCGGCGAGGAGCACGTGCTGCGGCTCTCCCGGGAGGGGCTGGCCACCTCCGGCATGGTGGTCGCCGACGTGACCGCCCGCGCCGTGGACGCCGGCCCCGACGGGCTGACCGGCCTCAACATCGCCATGAACACGGACCGCTCGCCGGCGTGCACCGTCGCCACCGACCCGCTCTGTGACGGCGGCCGGTACAACAACTACACCGTCGAGGTCGTCGACCGGATGGGCGCGGACTCGTTCACCCCGGACAACGGCGTGCTGATCAGCAAGACCAAGAACACCGACAGCGCGCCGTTCGTGTGGGTGGTCGACGCCAACCCGCAGGACATCGACATGGTCGACTTCTACCAGCCGAACGGCACCCCGCAGAAGATCACCATGGGTGACTACCGGCAGCTGTCCGACGCGCTGTTCCACGCCGGGGCCAACTCCGGCAGCGAGTACGAGTACGTGGACGAGGCCAACCGGCTGCACTTCTACGTGCTCAACCTGCGCCGCGACGGCGACGGGGTGCTGTCGTACACGGTGGCGGTCCGGTCGCTGGACGGCGCCGGGCCGAGCACACACGGGGTGGCGCTGTCCAAGGGCCACCTGGTGACCCGGGGCCAGCCCGCCGGCAAGGGCGCGACCTGCGCGTTCGACCTGACCAACACCGGGACGTACGCGGCCGGCGGGCAGCCGCACCCGGAGGACGCCGGGGCGTACCTGCGCTCCGACGTCTACCGGCTCTCGGCGACGGTCGGCGGCCAGGGCTGGCGGGTGGAACTGCCGAACGAGCTGGCCACGGCCGAGTTCGGCGCCAGCACCCCGGTCGCCGTCTCGGTGGGGGCCGGCTCCGGCGCGACGGCCACCACCCTGGTGACCCTCACGGCCACCTCGGAGAGCGACCCGAGCAGGACCGTGACGAGCCAGTGCCGGGTCGAACGGCCCCGGGCGCTGCTCGGCTGAACCGTCCCGGGGTGGTGCGGACCGCGTGCCGCACCACCCCGGGACCACCCCGACGACCAGGAGGACAGATGCGCCGCCTGCTGCCAGCGCTGGTGCTGCCGTCGCTGCTCACCGGCGCGCTCGCCGCGTGCGGTGACGCCGAGGAGGCCCGGTCGGCGATGACCGTGCGGGTGCTCGTCCGGGACATCAACATCCGGCCGGCGGGCGTCGAGTGCGCCGGGACCGGCCCCTACACCCACTTCCACAACCGGGCGCCGTTCCAGGTGGTCGACACCGCGGGCCGGACGCTCGCCGAGGGCGCGCTGTCCCCGGGCCGGTCGGTGGCGACCTTCGCCGAGGACCTGGAGGTGCCGCGCGTGCCGACGTACTGCGAGTTCGCCGTGCCGGTCGACCTGGCCGCGCGGGACGCCTACCGGCTGGTCGTGGACGGCCACCCGCCGGTCGACCTCACTCGGAACGACAGCGAGGGACCGGCGCTGGTCGCGGTGGTGCCGTCATGATCCGGGGGTACGCCGTCCGCCTCGCCGCCCTCGCGCTGGCGGCGGCGCTCACCGCGACCGCCTGCTCCGGCGGCGACGACGCGCCGGCCCGGCCGGCGCCGGTCGCCGGTCCGCCGGGC
>NZ_MUYZ01000005.1:0-86197 GCF_003013775.1 Micromonospora sp. MH33 | reverse complement strand
CCCACCACCACCGCGCCGGTCGCCACCACGCCGCCTCCCCCGCCGGTCGGCCCGCCACCCGCCGGGCCGCCACCCGGCCAGCCGGGCCAGCCGGCCGGCAGCCCGCTCGGGGTGCGGGTCACCACCGAGGACATCGTGCTGGCCGCCGCCTACTGGAACGCGGACAGCACGGTGACCACCCTGCGGGTGACGGTGGCCAACACCGGCGGCCGGACGGAGCTGATCCGGCTCGGCTACACCCTGCCGCCCGGCCTGGCCGATGCCGGCACACCCGGCTGCGCGTCCGCCGGCGGTGCCAGCCACCGCTGCGGCGCGTGGACCGCCGCCCCGGGCGCCCGGTTCCGTGCCTCGATCCGGGTCCGGGTCGCCGGCAGCGCCTGGCGGTCCATGCCGCTGAGCGGGTCGGTCCAGGTCACCGCCACCGCCCCGGGGGTGGCCGGCGCGGCCGGCGACGACGAGGGCTTCGCGGTTCTCTTCCCGCCCGGGCCGCCGGTGCCCGGCATCTCGCTCCGCGCCGACGAGGTGCTCTTCGACATCAGCGGCGCGCCGAGCACCCTGGCCGTCCGCCTCGGCAACACCGGCAAGGTCGACGCCGCCGGCCGGGTCGACGTGGTCCTTCCCGCGGGCGTCACCGTCACCGAGCCGCCGGCCGGCTGCACGGTGGCGGCCCCGGACCGGACCCGGTGCGAGCTGGGCACCGTCCCGGCCGGCCGAACCGTCACCCTGAGCCTGCCGGTGGCCGCCTCGGCGGAGGCCCAGCGCCGGGCCCCACTGGCTGGCGCGGTGGTCGCGCGGCTCGACCCGCGCAGCGGGCGGGACCGGCAGGTGCAGATGAGTTTCCGGATCACCGCCGCGGCCGCGCTGGCGACCCCGGCGGTCGGGGCACCCGCCCCGACCGGGTCACAGGGCGTGGTGGCCGCCGCCGGGCAGGCCACCGACGACGATGGCAACTCGGTGCACCGGACGGCGATCACCCTGATCGCGGTCTCCGGGCTGCTGGTGGTGCTGGCGCTGGCCCTGGCGACCACGGCGCTGCGCCGCCGCATGGGCGCAACGGCGACCGATCCGGTCGTACGCCCCGCCGAGGAATGAGTCGCGGAGGCGGCGGGCCGGTTGCGGTGATCTGAATTACGGGCCGCGGTACTAAACGCCGCAAAGCCGGGCATACACCGGCCCGATCAGGTCCCACACGTCGGACCTCCACCAAGGTTGCCCTAACGGACCGACGTAGGCTCTGACGTGAGAAATGGAGCGGGCCGAGCCAGCGACGGACGGCCTGCGACAGCAGCGCGTCTAGGAGGGCACGTGGCCGGGCAAGGCGGGGTCACCATCACGTTCAGCCGCCCGTGCGACGGCACTCAGCAAAGCGAGGTGCGGGCGTGACCAAGCAGATCCGTCAACTGGACCGGGTGGTCATCCGGTTCGCCGGCGACTCCGGCGACGGCATGCAGCTCACCGGCGACCGGTTCACCTCGGAAACGGCGCAGCTGGGCAACGACATCTCCACGTTGCCCAACTTCCCCGCCGAGATCCGCGCCCCCGCAGGCACCCTGCCGGGCGTGTCGAGCTTCCAGGTGCACTTCGCCGACTACGACATCCTGACCCCCGGCGACGCGCCGAACGTGCTGGTGGCGATGAACCCGGCCGCCCTCAAGGCCAACCTGACCGACCTGCCGCGCGGGGCGGACATCATCGTCAACACCGACGAGTTCACCCGGCGCAACCTGGCCAAGGTGGGCTACACGACCAACCCGCTCGATGACGACTCGCTCGCCGGCTACGTGGTGCACCCGGTCGCGCTGACCTCGATGACGGTCGGCGCGCTGGCCGAGCACGAGGTGTCCAAGAAGGACGCCGAGCGGGCCAAGAACATGTTCGCGCTCGGCCTGCTGAGCTGGATGTACTCGCGCCCGTACGAGTCGACGCTGCGCTTCCTGGAGCGCAAGTTCGCCGCCCGTCCCGAACTGGTCGCGGCGAACGTGGCGGCCTTCCGGGCCGGCTGGAACTTCGGCGAGACCACCGAGGACTTCTCCGTCCGCTACGAGGTCAAGCCGGCGAAGATGCTGCCGGGCACCTACCGGAACATCACCGGCAACGCGGCGCTGTCGCTGGGTCTGGTGGCCGCCGGGGTCCGCTCCGGGCTGCCGGTCTTCCTCGGTGCGTACCCGATCACCCCGGCCTCGGACATCCTGCACGAGCTGAGCAAGCACAAGAAGTTCGGCGTGGTCACCATGCAGGCCGAGGACGAGATCGCCGCGGTCGGCGCGGCGCTGGGCGCCTCGTACGGCGGCTCGCTCGGCATCACCACCACCAGCGGCCCGGGCGTGGCGCTGAAGAGCGAGACCATCTCCCTGGCCGTGGCGCTGGAGCTGCCGCTGGTCATCGTCGACGTGCAGCGGGCCGGGCCGTCCACCGGCATGCCCACCAAGACCGAGCAGGCCGACCTCAACCTGGCCCTGTACGGCCGGCACGGCGAGGCCCCGGTCGCGGTGATCGCGCCGAAGTCGCCGGCCGACTGCTTCCACGCGGCCCTGGAGGCGGCCCGGATCGCCCTCACCTACCGCACCCCGGTGCTCCTGCTGTCCGACAACTACGTGGCCAACGGCTCCGAGCCGTGGCTGCTGCCGGACGTGGAGAGCCTGCCCGACCTGCGGGTCGAGTTCGCCACCCGGCCCAACGGCGAGGACGGCACCACCTTCCTGCCGTACCTGCGGGACCCGGAGACCCTCGCTCGGCCGTGGGCCGTCCCGGGCACCCCGGGGCTGGAGCACCGGATCGGCGGCCTGGAGAAGGCCGACAAGACCGGCGACATCTCGTACGACCCGGCGAACCACGACTTCATGGTGCGCACCCGGGCGGCCCGCATCGAGACCATCCCGGTGCCGGACGTCGAGGTGGATGACCCGGACGGCGACGCCCGGGTGCTGGTGCTCGGCTGGGGCTCGACGTACGGCCCGATCGGCGCCGCCTGCCGGGGCCTGCGGCAGCGCGGGCTCTCCATCGCCCAGGCGCACCTGCGTCACCTGGCCCCGATGCCGGCCAACCTCGGCGAGGTGCTGCGCGCGTACGACCGGGTGGTCATCCCCGAGATGAACCTCGGCCAGCTCGCCCACGTGATCCGGGCGAAGTACCTGGTCGACGCGATCGGCTACAACCAGGTCCGCGGCCTGCCGTTCACCGCCGCCGAGCTGGAGACGATGCTGGAAGAGGTCCTGAAGAATGTCTGAGCCCGTCGCCCTCAAGCTCACCGCCAAGGACTTCAAGTCCGACCAGGAGGTGCGCTGGTGCCCCGGCTGCGGCGACTACGCCATCCTGGCGGCCGTCCAGGGCTTCATGCCGGAGCTGAACATCCCCCGGGAGAACATCGTCTTCGTCTCGGGCATCGGCTGCTCGTCCCGCTTCCCGTACTACATGAACACCTACGGGATGCACTCGATCCACGGCCGGGCCCCGGCGATCGCCACCGGCCTGTCGGTGACCCGGCCGGACCTGTCGGTCTGGGTGGTCACCGGTGACGGCGACGCCCTCTCCATCGGCGGCAACCACCTGATCCACGCGCTGCGCCGCAACGTCAACCTCAAGATCCTGCTGTTCAACAACCGGATCTACGGCCTGACCAAGGGGCAGTACTCGCCGACCTCCGAGATCGGCAAGGTCACCAAGTCGACGCCGGTCGGCTCGGCGGACGCCCCGTTCAACCCGCTGTCGCTGGCGCTCGGCGCGGAGGCCACCTTCGTGGCCCGGACCATCGACTCCGACCGCAAGCACCTCCAGTCGGTGCTGCGGGCCGCCGCCGAGCACCAGGGCTCGGCGTTCGTGGAGATCTACCAGAACTGCAACATCTTCAACGACGGCGCCTTCGACCCGATCAAGGAGCCGGCCACCCGGGACGACTTCCTGATCCGGCTGGAGCACGGGCAGCCGATCACCTTCGGCAAGGACGGCCAGTTCTGCGTCGTCCACCCGCCGGGCGGCTTCGGGCTGGAGGTCCGGGACACGGCGGGCACCCCGGCGGAGGAGATCGTGGTGCACGACGCCACGGTCAGCGACCCGGCGTACGCCTTCGCGCTGTCCCGGCTGCCCGGGCTGGACCTGCGGAACACCCCGATCGGCGTGTTCCGCTCGGTGACCCGCTCGGCGTACGACAGCGTGGTGCAGGAGCAGGTCGCCGCCGCGAAGGCCAGCGTCGACCAGACTCCCGAGCAGCAGCTCGCCGGCCTGCTGTCCGCCGGCGACACCTGGACGATCCTTTGACCCGTTCCTGACGACCACCGAAAAGGGCGGGCCGTTCCCCGAGGGGACGGCCCGCCCTTTCTCGTGGACTCAGGCCACGGCCGAGGCCGGTACCCACAGCTCGTCGACGGCCCGCTCGGCCGCCGCGAGGCTCTGCTCGTGCAGCGGGATCAGCTCGGCCATGGCCGGGGTGACCGGGGCCAGGGTCAGCTCGGCCGAGATGAAGCGCGGCTCCAGGCCGGTCATGGACAGGCCGTGCGGGAGCCAGGGCTCGGCGTGGTCCCAGCCCTCGCGCGGGGTGCCCGGGCCGTAGCCGCCGCCCCGGCTGCCCAGCACGATGAACTCGCGACCACCGAGGAGGCCGGCCCCGGTGGCGGGGTCGTACGCGATGCCGGGCGCGATGAGGTGGTCGACCCAGGTCTTCACGCTGCTCGGCGCGCCGTAGTTGTAGAGCGGGAGGCCGAGCACGATCGTGTCGGCCCGCTTCACCTCGTCCACCAGCCGCTCGCTCAGCTCCCAGGACGCGCGCTGCGCCGGGGTGTGCTGCTCCGCCGGCACCATCCGGGCCAGGCCACCGGCCTCGTCCAGGTGCGGCAGCGGCTCCCGGCCGAGGTCGCGGTAGGTGACCGTGCCGCCCGGGTGGGCGGCGCGCCAAGCGGCGGCGGCGCGGGCGGTGAGCCGCCGGCTGACCGAGTGCTCGCCCCGGATGCTGGAGTCGATGTACAACAGGTGTGCCATGTGGTTAACCCTCCACGGATCGTTTGTGTGGCGCCAACCATTTATAGCAGGCCGATGTTCCGCGCCCTGCGTAAACTGGGTCACATGGCAGCCGTACCGGTCGAGGAGTCGGAGCACCGCTCCGGGCCGCTGCTCGACCACCTGGCCCGGCGGATGCGGCTCCGGTCGGAGTCGGTGCTGGCGCCCCTCGGGCTGCGCCCCCGGCACCTCGTCGCGCTCACCGTGCTGCGCGACTCGGACGGCATCAGCCAGCAGGGGCTGGCCGGCACGCTGCAGATCGACGGCACGAACGTGGTCGGGCTGCTCAACGACCTGGAGGCGGACGGGCTGGTCGAGCGGCGCCGGTCACCCGAGGACCGCCGCCGGCACGTGGTGAGCCTCACCGGGGCGGGCGCGAAGCGGCTCCGCGAGGCCGAGTGCGCCCTCGCCGCGGCCGAGGAAGAGGTGCTCGGCGCGCTGGAGCCGGCCGAGCGGGACACGCTCTACGAACTGCTCCGGCGGGCGACCAGCGGCCGCCCGGTCACCTGCGTCGAGGCGTCCGGGGACGAGCCGGACACCGCCTGCTGACCGCCGAGCGGTTCGCCGGAGCGGGGAAGGTCAGACCGTCGCCGTGGACTGCGGCCGGTCGTCACGGACGTGGACCAGCATGTCGCCGGTCTCGATCACGGCACCGGCCTTGTCGTTCAGCGCGACCACCTTGCCCCGGCGGACCAGGGCGATGACCAGCGACTCCAACTCCCGGGGTGACCGGCCCACCTCGCTGCGCTCGGCGGAGCGCATGGCCAGCGCCATGCCCTGACCGGGGGTGAGCAGGTCCTCCACCACGTCGATCAGCGGCGGGGCGGAGGTGGAGAGGCCGAGCAGCCGGCCGGCCGTCGCCGAGGAGACGATCACGTGGTGCGCCCCGCTCTGCTTGAGCAGCGGCGCGTTCTCCGCCTCCCGGACCGCCGCGATGATCCGTACCTGGCCGGCGGTGAGTTGCCGGACGGTCAGCGCCACCAGCACCGAGGCGTCGTCGCTGTCGGTCGCGATGATGACCGACTTGGCGGTGCGGACGTGCGCCTCCTCCAGCACCGAGGAGCGGGTCGCGGAACCCTCGATGGCGACCAGCCCGGCCGAGGTGGCCTGCCGCAGCGCGGGGCCGCTCCGCTCGACCACCACGATCTTGGACTTGTCCAGACCGTTCTCCAGCAGCGCGGAGACGGCGCTGCGGCCCTTGGTGCCGTAGCCGCAGATGATGACGTGGTCCTTCACGATTCTCCTCCACCGCGACAGGCGACGGCCGGTCCGGTACTGCTCGGTCAGGACTTCCAGGGTGGTGCCGACCAGGATGATCAGGAAGAGCACCCGGGCCGGGGTGACGAACAGGACGTTGACCAGGCGCGCCGAGGAGGCGGCCGGGGTGATGTCGCCGTAGCCCGTGGTGGAGAGCGAGACCACCGCGTAGTAGAAGCAGTCGAGGAGGGTGAGGCCGTCCTCGTTCACGTCGCGGTAGCCGTCGCGGTCGATCCAGACCGCCGCCACCACGGCGAGGACCAGGCCCAGGGCAGCGAGCAGGCGCAGACTCAGCGCGCTCAGCGGCCCCCGCCGTTGCGCGGGAAAATGGATCACCGTCGGCCCTGCTCCACCACCGTCGCCTGCACGCCCACAACATAGCGGGTACGCGGGGCTCCGGCCTGCCGGGGCGAAGTACGGCCGGACCGGGCCGGTCTCCGTCGCCGGGACGGGGCATGATGGGGACGTCCGGGGGACGACGACCGCGAGGAGGCCCGCATGTCGTTGCTGCGACGCGTGATCGGCGGGGTGCTCCGCCGCGTACGCCTGCGCCAGGGCCGCACCCTGCGCGAGGTGGCGCTGGCGGCCGGCGTCTCCCTGCCCTACCTCTCCGAGGTGGAACGCGGCCGCAAGGAGGCCTCCTCCGAGGTGCTGGCGGCGATCTGCCGGGCCCTCGGGATCCACCTCTCCGACCTGCTCGAGGAGGCCCGCGACGAGCTGCGCCGGGTCGAGCGGCGCGCGCCGGTGGCCTCCGGGGTGACGCTGGCCCGGCTCGACCGGGTGCCGGCCACCCGGACCGGGCCGCAGCTACGGGTCGGCGGGCCGCGGCCGCACCGGTCGGCCCGGAACTCGGGTACGCCTCCCCGACCGCGTTCGGCACCGGCACCCGCATCTGGCTGATCCCCTCCGCGCCGGCCGCCCGCCACCGTCCGCGTACCTCCGTCACGCTGGCCCGGCGGCAGGCCCGGGCCGGCCGGCGACGGCTGGCCGCCGCCTAGGCCCGGCCGGTTCTGCCCACGGCGGATCTGCCCCGGGCAGAAACGCTGGGCCTCGGGGCGCCGCCCGCCGGAGGCTGGAGACCGCCGGTTGCCGGGCGGTCCCTCGCCCACCGGCGGCACGGAGGGTGGTCAGGTCATGGGATACGGCATCTGGATGCTGGACGAGGGACAGCCGACCCTCGGCGACCGGGTCTTCGAGCGGCTGCTCAAGGAGCGGATCATCTTCCTCGGCACCGAGGTCACCGATGCCTCGGCCAACCAGATCTGCGCGCAGATCCTGCTGCTGGCCGCCGAGGACCCGGAGCGGGACATCTTCCTCTACATCAACTCGCCCGGCGGCTCGGTCAGCGCCGGGATGGCCGTCTACGACACCATGCGGTACGTCAAGAACGACGTGGCGACGCTGGCCCTCGGGATGGCCGGCTCGATGGGCCAGTTCCTGCTCTGCGCGGGCGCGGCGGGGAAGCGGTTCGCGCTGCCGCACTCGCGGGTGATGATGCACCAGCCGTCCGGCGGGATGGGCGGCACGGCCGCCGACATCACGATCCAGGCGGAGAACATGCTGCACGTGAAGCGGACCATGCAGGAGCTCATCGCCCGGCACAGCGGGCACACGCTGGACGAGATCCAGCGCGACTGGGACCGGGACCGCTGGTTCACGGCCGAGCAGGCCCGCGACTACGGCCTGATCGACCAGGTGGTCACCCGGGCGGAGCAGCTGCCCGGCTGAGGTGCGGCCGGAAACGGGGGCGGCCGGCGGGTGATCCCGCCGGCCGCCGGTCGTGCGGTCGGCGGATCAGGGGTAGCTGACCACCGGGCTGGTGCCGTACGAGCCGACCACCGGGGTGCCGGCCTCGTTGACGGTGCGCTCGATGCCGCCGCTGCCGTCCAGGAAGACGGTGATCGCGTCGTGGAACCGCACGCCGGCCCGGCGCGGCGCCTCGATGGCCCGGTCGCAGCGGATATCCACCTTCTGGTTGAAGTACGAGTAGACCCCCAGCCCCCACGCCTCGTGCTCACGCACGTGGTCGGCGACCTTGTACGAGGCCCAGCCGTTGCCGGTCGGGCTGCGCCAGGCCGCCTGGCTCGGCGGGTCGTAGGGCAGCTCGCTCTGGTAGAAGACGGTCCGGCCGCGCTCGCCGTTCCAGATGGTCTGCAAGCGCTGGTAGTGCTCGACGAAGAGCCCGTACGCGGTCACGTCGTCCCCGTTGACCACCACTCCGGTGTCGGCCGTGTTGACGGTCCACCCGATGGTGCCGGGCTTGCCGTGGTCGCCGCGCCAGGCCCAGATGTTGTCGATCAGGGTGTGCCGGCTGTTCACCACCAGGCTGGTCACCGCCCGGCCCGCGTACGGGCCACCGATGCGGAAGAAGACGTCCTGGAGCGAGATCGGGTCGGTGGCGTGCGACCGGTGGCTGTGCCGCTTGCCGACCTCGACGAGCACCTCCGACTCGACCGGCCCGGCGTCCACCAGCACCCCGGCGATCCGGACGCCGTCCACGTCCTCGATCCGCAGGGCGGCGTCGCCGGTGGTCGGGGCGAGGCTGGGCATGCCGAGGCCGAGCACGACGGTGTCCGGGTGCTTGACCCGCAGCGCCCGGTCCAGGGGGTAGACACCCGGGGTGAGCAGCAGGTGCCGTCCTCGGGAAAGTTCCTGGTTGATCCGCTTGGCGGAGTCGGTGGGCCTGGCGATGAAGAAGTCGGCCAGCGGCAGCGAGGGCACCGGCGGGGCGCCGGCACCCCAGGTGGTGCCGGCGGTGTCGCGGCGCAGCCGGGGCACCGCCACCCGCCAGCGGCCCGCGTCGTCCACGAAGAGGTACGGCTTCTCCCGGGTCACCGGGCTGGTCGCCAGGGTGGTGTACGGCGGGTTCGGGAAGCCCTGGGCGGGCGCGCCGACGACGCCGGAGAAGACCTGGTTCCAGACCCCGTTGGTCCAGTCGCCACCGAGTTCGCTGTCCCGGGTCAGCCACTGCTGCTGGGAGCCGTTGATGGTGATGCCGTCCACCTTGGAGTCGGCGATGTAGCCGCCGCTGGAGAAGCCACCGTTGCCGGGCTCAAGCCAGAGGATGCCCTTGATGTGCACCCGGCGCATCGGCGACGCCTGGGAGACCGCCCACTGGTTCGACCAGTCGGTCGGGCTGACGGCGAGGTTCTCCGCCGACCGCCAGAAGTTTGTCAGCGCCGAGATGCCGGCCTGCGAGTTCGGGTCGGGCTGGCCGATCACCCGCACCGCGCCGTGGATCTCCACGTCGTCGGGGCGCGCGCCGAGGCCCGCCACGGTGGTGTAGTAGCCGAGCCGGGCGTTCACCTCGTACCGGCCGGGCTTGAACAGCACGGCGTACCGGTCGAAGCCCATCTCGTTGTGCTCCTGGGCGGCGAAGATCCGGTCCAGGTTGGACTGGATCTCCTCGACCGGGGTGGCCGGGTCGTACACGAAGACGTTGGGGCCGAAGTCGGGCTCGGCGGTGGCGTCGTCGCCGGCCGGGGACGCGGCGGCGGCCGACGTGGCCGGGAGCCCGAGGGCGGTGACCGACGCCGCCGAGGCGGCGGTGAGGGCGAGAAAGCGGCGGCGGGAGGGGTCGAGTGGTCTCATCGGCCTGCCTGTTCGGTGATGGGGACGGAGAGCGCTCTCTGGGCGTTCCTACCGCATCGACACCGATCCCGCCAGCCTTGCCCGGTTCCGGAACTAGCCCCGGGCGTCGTAGCGGGCGCGGGCGGCCTCGACCTCGACGAGGTGGGTGGTGGCCCACGCCTCCAGGCCGGCGACCAGGTCCAGCAGGCTGCGGCCGAGATCGGTGAGCGCGTAGTCCACCCGGGGCGGCACGCTCGCGTGCACGGTGCGGGTGACGATGCCGTCCCGCTCCAGCCCGCGCAGGGTCTGGGTGAGCATCTTCTGGCTGATCCCGTCGACCCGCTCGGCCAGCTCGCCGTAGCGCTTGTCGCCGCCGGCGAGGGTGAGCACGACCAGCACGCTCCAGCGGTCACCGATCCGGTCGAGGACCTTCCGGCTGCCGCAGTTCCGGTTGAACGGGTCGGCCTGCATGCCACCACTCTCTTTCAGTGCGTACCGAACTTGAAGGTGCCTACTCTCCAACGGGAAGTAAGGAGACGTTGTTCCCGTTGGCGTGGGAAGACAGTTGATGTCGCAACCAACAGGGAGTGCTCATGTCCATCGTCGTCACCGGCGCCACCGGTCACCTCGGTCGCCTGATCGTCGAAGCGCTGCTCGACCGGGGCGTACCCGCCGACCAGATCGTGGCGCTCGGCCGGGACGTCGACCGGCTCGCCGGCCTCGCCGAGCGGGGAGTGGTCACCCAGCGGGCCGACTACGACGACCCCGGGTCGCTCCAGGCGGCCTTCGCGGGCGCCGAGAAGCTGATGTTCGTCTCGGGCAGCGAGGTCGGCAAGCGGCTGGTGCAGCACGGCAACGTGGTCACCGCCGCCAAGGAGGCCGGGGTCGGACTCGTCGTCTACACCAGCATCGCGAACGCCGACACCTCCAGCCTCGTGCTCGCCGCCGAGCACAGGGCGACCGAGCAGCTGATCCGCGACTCCGGCCTGCCGTACGTCTTCCTGCGCAACAGCTGGTACCTGGAGAACTACACCGGCCAGCTCCCCACGTACCTCCAGCACGGAGTGGCGGGCGCGGCGGGTGAGGGGCGGGTCAGCGCCGCCACCCGCGCGGACTACGCGGCGGCCGCCGCCACGGTGCTCACCGCCGAGGGGCCGGCCGGAAGGGTGTACGAGCTGGGCGGCGCGCCCTTCACCCTGACCGAACTGGCCGCCGAGATCTCCCGGCAGACCGGTGGCACGGTCAGCTACCTCGACCTGCCCGTGGACAAGTACACCGAGCTGCTGGTCGCGGCCGGCCTGCCCGAGGGGTACGCGGCCGTGCTCGCCGACGGCGACCGGGGCCTCGCCCAGGGCGAGCTGGAGGTCGGCGACGACCTGGCCAAGCTGCTCGGCCGCACCCCGACCACGCTCGCCGAGGCGATCCGCGCCGCCCTCTGACGCCCGCCCCTGGCCGCCGCCCCTCGCTCCGGGTCGGCGGTCAGGCCGGCTCGGCCCGCTGCTTCACCAGATCGTCGACGAGGGCCTCCACGTAGTCGGCCGTCTCCTCCCAGCGGGTGACGGCGACGCAGCGGCAGCCCATGGCCTTGACCGGGTAGTCGTTGCCGCCCACGTCGAGCCGGTCACCGACGAAGAGCACGTTGTCGATCTTCAGGTCCAGGCACTCCAGCAGCTTCCGCATGCCGTACGCCTTGTCCACGCCCTTGCGGGTGACGTCGATCGACGTGGAGCCGCCGCCGCGGACCTCCAGGTCGGGCAGCTTCGCGGCGACCGCCTCGCGGAGCCGCTTCTTCTTGCTGCCGTCCGGGTCCCAGCCGTACTTCTCGGCCGGCGGGGCGGACTGGCCCAGCGCAGAGAAGGTGATCTGGCTGCCCCGGTCCTCGATGATGTCGCCCCAGGTCTTCGACTCCCACAGGTCGAGCGCCTGCGCCGATTCGGTGAGCGCCGCGACGACTCGGGCCTTGTCGGCCGCGCTCAGGTCCTCGGCGTAGACCTGCCGCCAGTCGCCGTCCCGCCAGCGGTAGTAGCGGGTGCCGCAGGTCGGCATCAGGTGCAGGCGGCGGCGCTGCTCCTCGGTCAGGTCGAGGTGGGCCAGCACCTGCGCCTCGAACTGCTCGAACCGGCCACCGGAGATGATCAGCACGTCCACCTCGGCGAGCAGGTGGCCGAGGAGTTCCGCCATCCGACCATCGATCTGGGACTTGGAAACCGCCAGGGTGTCGTCCAGGTCGAACGCCACCACTCGAAGATCGTTCACGAAGTACCACCATGTCGTCGCGGGCAGGCCAGGACTAGCAGGGTACCGACGGTGACCATCCGGCACCCGCGAGCCCCGAGCGTCACGCCACGCAGCACTCCGATCGCAGGCTATCGCGTTCTACCGCGCCGGCCTTGCGGAACGACCATCGCCGCCGCCCGGTACGCGGACTGAAACCCGTTGGACAGCGCCGGGATCGACGACGATCGTGGGGGCCATGCGTCAGGAGGAGGTCTGGGACGCCGAGACGGCCCAGCGCTACGACACACCGGGCACCGGGATGTTCGCGCCGGAGGTCCTCGGGCCCACCGTGGACCGCCTCGCCGCCCTCGCCGGCGCCGGGCGCGCCCTCGAGTTCGCCGTCGGCACCGGCCGGGTGGCCGTACCGCTCGCCGAACGGGGTGTGCCGGTGACCGGGATCGAGCTGTCCGTACCGATGGTCGAGCAGCTCCGGACGAAGGCCGACGAGGCGACGATCCCGGTGGTCGTCGGCGACATGGCCACCGCCACGGCGCCCGGCGACTACACCCTCGTCTACCTGGTCTACAACACCATCTCCAACCTGCTCGACCAGGCGGACCAGGTCGCCTGCTTCCGCAACGCGGCCCGCCACCTCGGCCTCGGCGGGCGGTTCGTGATCGAGCTGTGGGTGCCAGAGCTGCGCAAGCTGACCCCGGGCCAGCGGGCGACCGTGTGGCGCGCCGATCCCGGCTACATCGGCCTGGACACCTACGACGTGCTGCGCCAGCAGGTCGTGTCCCACCACTTCCAGTTCGGCGAGAGCCGCGAGGCGCGGGTGTTCCGCAGCCCGCACCGCTACATCTGGCCGGCGGAGCTGGACCTGATGGGCCAGCTCGCCGGATTCGAGCTGGAGGCGAGGTACGCGGACTGGTCCGGGGCCGAGTTCACGGCCGAGTCCCGTTCCCACGTCTCCGTGTACCGCCTGCCCGGCTGACCAGCGCCCCGGCCAGGAAGTCGTTGCGACGGTTGATCAGCCGGCGCCCGCCCCTTGGGCGAGGACGGGCGCGTAGGCCTCACCAGTCAGCAGCAGCTTCCGGCGGCTCCGGCCGTGGCGGGCTCCTTCTCGGCAGCCGAGGTGCAGCAGGCACCCTCGGTCGTCTTCTGGAGCTGCCCGGAGTCGGCCTTGACGGTGTAGACCTCCCACGGCTCATTGCCGGGGCCGCGCACCCACACCTTGTCCTGGAGGGCGTAGCAGCACTCGGTGTTGTTCTCCTCCAGCGTGATCAGGCCGGAGTCGGTGAGGCGCTTGGTGGCGGCGTCGACCTCGTCGGTGCTGAACACTTCGACGCCGAGGTGGTCCATGACGGTGGGCTGGTCGGCCTCACCTTCAAGGAGGACGAGCTTCAGTGGCGGGTTCTCGACGGCGAAGTTGGCGTAGCCGGGACGGCGCTTGGCCGGCTCGACGCCGAACAGCTTGGAGTAGAAGGCCACGGAGCCTTCGAGGTCGGACACGCGCAGGGCGAGCTGGACACGAGACATGGTCATTCCTCCTGATGGATTCAGCGAACGTGGTAGGTGAGAGCGGCGGTGCGGTCGCGCTCGTAGCGGGCGTCGGCGCGGCAAGCCGCGGTGCAGACCTGCCCGCAGGGCTCGCAGAACGTGACGCCCTGGTTGTGGGCGCTACGGCGGGGGCGGAACAGCTTGATCATCGCCTCGTCCTTGCCTAGATGTTTTTCGAAGCAGGACCTACGTTGCACCCTGTTTTGAAGTCTGTCAAGCTAGAGGCATGTCGAAACAAGAGCTGCCGGTGGTGGACCTCAACGCGGTGGCCTGCTGCTCCCCGATCGCCGTCCGCCCGATGGACGCCGAGCAAGCGGCGGTGGTCGCGCCGATGTTCAAGGCCCTGGGCGATCCGGTCCGCCTGCGGCTGATGTCGATGATCGCTTCGGTGCCGGAGATGTGCGTCTGCGACCTGACTCCGGCGTTCGATTTGTCCGGGCCGACCATCTCCCACCACCTCAAGGTGCTGCGCGAGGCCGGCCTGGTCGACTCCGAGCGGCGCGGCACCTGGGTCTGGTACCGGGTGAAGCCTGAGGCGTTCCGCCAGCTCGGCGCGCTGCTCGACGTGTCGGCCGCTCCCGCCGCCAGCAGCGCCGCGTGAGCCTCGGCCTGCCCCGGCGGGCCTCGGCGGAGTTCGCCGGCACCGCCCTGCTGGTCGCCGCCGTGGTCGGCTCCGGGATCGCCGCCGCCCGACTCTCCCCCACCGACGTCGGCCTCCAGCTGCTGGAGAACGCGATCGCCACCGCTCTCGCCCTGGGCGCCCTGATCCTGACGTTCGGCCCGGTGTCCGGCGCGCACTTCAACCCGGTCGTCTCCGCGGTCGACTGGGCGCTCGGCCGCCGCGCGGGTACCGGCCTGACCGCCCGGGACCTGGTCGCCTACACCACCGCCCAGACAGCCGGAGCCATCACGGGCGCGGTACTGGCTGACCTGATGTTCGGCCTGCCGGCCGTTGCCTGGTCCCGTACCGAACGGACCGGGGGGAACCTGTGGCTGGCCGAGGTGGTTGCCACCGCCGGCCTGGTCGTCCTGGTCTTCGCCCTCGCCCGCTCCGGCCGCACCGCCGCCGCCCCGGCCGCCGTGGGCGCCTACATCGGCGCGGCGTACTGGTTCACCTCGTCGACATCGTTCGCGAACCCCGCCGTCACCATCGGCCGGGCCTTCACCGACACCTTCGCCGGCATCACCCCCGCGTCGGTGCCCGGCTTCGTCGCCGCCCAGCTCGTCGGCGGCGTGGTCGCCGTCGCCGCCCTCGCTGCCTGGTACCCCCACGCTGCCGATTCCGCGGGCGCCGTCGTCGTGCCGCACTTCGCCGAGGAGAACCGATGACCGCTCCCGCCCGCAGCAGCGGCATCACAATCACCGCCATGAACGAGCAGCACACCGACGCCGTCCTCGACATCTACCGGCTCGGCATCGCCACCGGCCACGCCACCTTCGAAACCGAACCGCCGACGTGGGAGCGGTTCACCTCCACTCGACTGCCTGACCACCGCTGGGTGGCCGTCGACCCCACCGGCCGCGTCCTGGGCTGGGTCGCCTGCTCCGCCGTCTCCGACCGGTGCGTCTACTCCGGGGTGGTGGAGCACTCCGTCTACGTCCACCCCGACGCTCGCGGCCAAGGCGTCGGCCGACTCCTGCTCGACGCCCTGATCGCCTCCACCGAGCAAGCCGGCATCTGGACCATCCAGTCCGGCGTGTTCCCTGAGAACATCGCCAGCCTGGCCCTGCACACCGCCTGCGGCTTCCGCACCGTCGGCACCCGGGAACGCTTCGGCCGCCACCACGGCACCTGGCGCGACGTCACCCTCATCGAACGCCGCAGCCCCACCATCACCTGACAGGAAGATCCGCGATGAGCGACAAGCCCACCGTCCTGTTCGTCTGCGTCCACAACGCCGGCCGCTCCCAGATGGCCGCCGGCTGGCTGCGCCACGTCGCCGGCGACACCATCGAAGTCCGCTCCGCCGGCTCCGAGCCCGCCACCCAGATCAACCCCGTCGCCGTCGAAGCTATGCGCGAAGTCGGCATCGATATCACCGACCAGACCCCGGCCCGCCTCACCTGGGACGCGGCCGAAGCCAGCGACGTCATCATCACCATGGGCTGCGGCGACGCCTGCCCCGTCTTTCCCGGCAAACGTTACGAAGACTGGAAGCTCACCGATCCGGCTGGACAACCCCTCGACGTCGTCCGCCAGATCCGCGACGACATCAAGGCCCAGGTCGGCGCCTTGGTCGCCGAACTCCACGGCGAGCGGTAATCTGCGCAGCCGGCGTCGAACTCCCACCGGAGCACCATGCCCAGTGACCGGCCTGCGGCTGCACACGCCGACCAATTGATTGCCGCGCGTATTGCCAGCTCGGGCAGTGTTTTCGCTGATCTTCGAGGTGCCCCCGGCAGGATTCGAACCTGCGACACACGGTTTAGGAAGGCAGTTGCGTTCGCCCGGAGCACCGATCCCCTACCAGGACATACGCCCGATGCCCTATCAGCGGCGACCTTGATCATTCCGCGCATGTTCCGGATCTTGTGCTCCCTCCCCATGCCTGGGCTCTGCCAGGGTGGCAGCAAGATAGGCGTTGCGGCGTGCGATGAGGCGTTGCAGGTACGGCCGCAGGATGAGGCTGGCCACGAGGCGGCCAAAGGGTCCCATCGGTGCAGTGAAGTCGATGACATCGCGCATGAGGGTTGCCGAGGAGTTAGCCGGATCCGGCGTGAAGCTGTGCTCGTGGTGCCATCGGCCGAATGGGCCGTTGATCTGCTCGTCCGTGAAGCCGTGCGGCCGCCGGTAGTCAGTGATCCGAACGGTCATCCGCCAGGGTAGGCCGAAGTGCCTGGCTTCCCACGTGACGGCATCGCCGGCCTTCAACCGGCCGGTCGTTACGCCACCGACCGCCCGTTCGGCGCTTGCCCCCATGGACTCGGTGTGAATATCAACGTCGAGGCAGGCGTCGAAGACGGTTTCCGGGACTGCTTGAACGTCCGTAGTCAGCTCGATGCGCGGCACAGAGCCACCGTAGGCCCCCGGTCACGCCGCGAGGGCAGCAGGATGAGCGCTTGACCCCCAGGCAACGATCAAGACGCACTGACGTGCGGTGGCTGCCGGCTACGCTGGGCCAGATCGTCCCCCAGTGTCCACCAGCGTCCAGCGTTGTGCTTCTCGATCGTCACCCAGTTAGTCACTCAGGAAGGCGCCCGTGGCCCGGTTCCCGCATGGCGTCGAGCCCGCTCCCTCCTGTTTCGGAACGGTGACCCTGCACGAGGATGACTCGACGGAGTGCAGCCGACAAGACTGCGGGGCAACGGGCAACATCCATTGGGACGTTGTGGCGTGCGAGACGACAGGCTGCACCCGCTGTCCGTCGGGACCGACGTGGAGCCACTGGACGCCTTCGGTGTGACGGAACCACCGGCCGTCGTTGAGCTGCGTCAACAGCAGGACTGAGCTGCCGCAATAGTCCACCAGAGTCCATGGACGTCCGGCGCTGTCCGCGCCCGTCGTCACCCAGTTGGTCACCCAGCCCGAGCCTCCTTGACCCCAGGCACGCGCGGGGCTCGTGCGGCTCTAAGATCCTTCTCTTCGGCAGGTATATGCCTCCGGAGTCCTCGAAGGCGATTCGCCATGATCCCTGATCCGACTGATGTAAGCCGCCGCCTGGATATGGCGCTGGCAGGTGTGGCCGCCACGTTCCAGGGCATGACGGCCCACCGGCAGGAGTCCAACTGCGAGTGCCACTGGGGCAGCGCGGAGGAACTGGCACTGCTCAAGACCCCGGACGTGCCGCTTGACGACGACCTGCTCCGCCGCACCTACTGGACCACAGACTGGCACTACCCCGGGCCACTGCTGCGCCGGATCCTGCCCCAATTGACCCAGGGCCTCGTGGCGGGCCGAGTAGAGCCAATGGCCGGGATGGAGAGCCTCGGACGCTTGTTCACCGCCGGCCGATGGCAGGAGTGGCCCACCGGACAACGGGACGCCCTGCGGGAATTCCTGGACACCTGGTGGCTACACGTCCTGGTCGAGCCCGATGCAAAGGTGCCCGCCCATGAGGCCCTGACGCTCCTCGCCGAGATCACCACGAAGCTCACCCCGTGGTTGACCGTCTGGGCAGAGCTGCTGGCCGACACGGTGGCGCGGCGGCGGCTGGTCACGGCCGTGGACGAGTGGATGTACGACCTGCTGGGCGATGCGCTTCCTTGGTCGAGTTGGCACAACGAGGACACGTGGTGCCCCGTGCTGTCGCTGTGGGTGCTACGACACGCGCCGGCCGCACTGCGGGAGCACGACGCGTCGCCCGAGTTACACGACCACATGCGGCTGCTTGGCCTACCCTACGCCGATCGGTGGGACCGATAATCTCGGCCGGCGTCCGTGCCGGTGGGTCCAAACCCACCCGCTGGCCTTGCCATCCCGTCTGCCGCCGACCCGCCCTCCTGGGGAGCGGGCCGCCGCCCGGCCCGCCACGTCAAGCGGACCTTGACGGCTCGTACGGACGCTGGCGGGCCGGGCGGGGGTCTGCTCGGCTCGCCCGGGTCGGTGGCTGGCGGGATGGCCCACGCAACCACCCACGGACCGCAAGGCGCGGACGGAGCCCCGGCCATCCTGGAGTCGTTGCGCCCCCGCCGGAGGCAGCAGTGACCGCAACCCCGCGACCGCCGCCAGCTCGCCGACGCGGCCGGCGTGCCCTCCCCTACGCCGCGCGGGCTCGTGGCCGCGCGGCCCGGCCGGCTGCCGGCCCACCACACCACCGGTCGACGGCCTGTCGTGCTGCGGCGGCCCTCCGGGCTTCCCGCTGTCCGCGCCAGCCGCCGGGCATCAGGCGTGACGGCCGCAGAGCGACAGCGGCAGCGGCCGGCGCGCGCCCAGGCGGCGGCGCGTGCGGCCCGTCAAGGGCCGCCTTGAAGACGTACAGAAACTTTGAACCACTTCGCCGGCAGCCGGCCGTGTCCCATCACGGGAGATGCTTGACAGTCGCGTCCCACCAGATGCTTTACACCCTGCCGTGGCCTGCTGCTGTGGCCGCCGCGAGATCATCGCCGGAAGCCGGCCGGGTCGGCGAGGTACCGATCGAGGTCCGGATCCTCGTGCACCTCTTCGAAGTGGTCCGCGATCACCCACTGGTCACCGAGCTCGGCGCGCAGCTGGTCGAGCGCCCGCCGAACGGCCGCGTTGAAGGCCCGGCACTCCGGCTCGCGCCAAGGCCCTGGGTCAGGCGGATAGTCCCAGTTCAGTGATGCGTCGTACCACTCGACCAACCGGGTCAGCTCATCCCGAAGGGCCGCGCTGATCGGCAGCGCCTCCAGGCGCACCGGATACCCCCACGCCTCCTGGTCCTGCTGGCCGGTTGCCCACAGGACACCCTCAGACCCCGCGTCGAAGAAGAACCGGGCGTGCGGCATGGGCAAGAATTCTGGCACAGGTTCTAGCCGCAACGTCAAGCGTGTCATGGGACGGATTCGTCAAGCATGTGGTGGGACTCGACACGCCGGCAGCCGGCCGTAGCCGGCCCGGTCTCGAGACCTGCGTGACACGGCGCGAGTCCAGCCGCCGGCGCAATGACTGGCGCCTCTGTGTGGCACTGGGGTTTCCTACTTACGATGGCCGCACGGTCTTGAGAGGAGACATTCATGGCCGACCGCGGTGGCCTCGATCCGTTCCTAGACGGGCTGGACAGCCCGATGTTTGTCGTCACCACAGTCGACCCGCAAACAGGCGAGCGTGCGGGATGCCTGGTGGGCTTCGCCTCGCAGTGCAGCATCGAACCCGACCGGTTCGTGGTGTGGCTCTCGCAGAACAACCACACGTACCGGGTCGCCATGCACACTGACCTCCTAGCCGTACATGGTCTGGCGGCTGACCAGCGCGACCTCGCTGAGCTGTTCGGTACCCAGACCGGCGACAAGGTGGACAAGTTCGAACGGTGCACATGGCAACCAGGCCCGTCGGGCATCCCGATCATCGACAACTGCCCGCGCCGATTCGTCGGCAGGATCCTCGACCGGGCTGCGTGGGGCAACCACACAGGGTTCCTGCTCGAACCCCTGTCGGCATCGGGTGAGCCCGACCCGTCACCGCTGATGCTCCCCGCCGTCGCGCACCTACGCGCCGGCCATGAGGCCTAAGCGCATAATCTTCCGTTCTTCCGAGCGAGCCTCGGGCTAGTGCTGCTTCCAGAGGTTCTGAAGTGCGAGAGCCCGTGCCTCGATTAGCCGCATACGAGGCAACCACTCGCTCGGCTCGGTCCAGTCGGCCTTGCCGGTGATCTGGTCCGCGTGCGTCCTGTACAGCAAGCCTGGTTCGGCGATGAAGAATCCGTCCGCAACGACTGACGCCGCCACCAACAAACCGGTGTCCTCGCCACCGGGTAACGCCATCCACCCGCCCAGCGCGAGCGCTAGCTCTCGCCGAATGCAGAGCGTTGCCGGATGCACTGGCAGTCGGTAGTCGTTCTGCTGGAAGTAGCCGAGCACATCGGCTCGTCGCAGATGCCCTCCGGGCGGGTCCGCGTGCTGCCACCCGACGGTTGATCCGTCCGGCATCAGGTCCAGGACGCTGGATGTCGTCCAGCCAACATCCGCTCGACTAGTCATTGCATCGATCTCGCGTGCCAGCGCACCAGGGGGTGAGCTGGTCGTCGGCATCGAGAACTCGCAGCAGAGCACCATCGCTACGGGCCATGCGTGTTCTACAACGCACTTCAGTACGCCGTCGAGCTGGACGAGTTGGAGTTCAACCCGATCGACAAGCTTCGCGTGCGGTCGCAGCGGAGGAAGATTGCCGAGGTCGTCGATCGCCGGGTGGTCGTCAACCAGCGCCAGGCGTTGGAACTGCTGATCGCTGTCACCTACGTCGGCCAGCGGGGACGGAAGGCCAAACGTGGTGAGCGCCTGGTCGCGTTCTTCGCCTGCCTGTACTTCGCCGCGCTCCGTCCGGCAGAGGCGTTGGCGCTGCGAGAGCAGGACTGCGACCTACCCGAGAACGGATGGGGTCGGCTGACGCTGGCCAAGAGCCGACCACAAGCGGGCAAGCGGTGGACCGACAGCGGCGAGGTTCATGACGACCGAGGGCTGAAGCACCGAGCCGAGGATGAGCCGCGCAACGTACCGATCCCGCCCGCGCTCGTGACGATCCTGCGCGCACACATCGAACGGTTCGGTGTCGCCAAGGACGGCCGTCTGTTCCAGAGTGAGCGGGGCAACGTCGTTGCGGCCTCGACCTACTCGCGCATCTGGGATGAGGCGCGTCGACTGGCGCTGACGCCGCGCCAAGTTGACTCTCCGCTCGCTGGTCGGCCATACGACCTGCGGCACGCTGCCGTGTCGCTGTGGCTCAACGCTGGTGTGCCGGCAACCGAGGTAGCCGACCGGGCCGGACACTCCGTGGACGTACTGTTGAAGGTCTACGCCAAGTGCATCGACGGCGCGGAGGCCACCGTCAACGACAGGATCGCTGAGGCTCTGACCGGCGTGGCGTGGCCCGTATGATGGCCGCCGTTCCGGATCTTGCCCCGGTCGTGTCGGCTGACCTGGGCAGATGGCTTCAAGGTCATTCCGCGTCTGTTCCGCGACCTACGACAAACGGTGGCTTCCGGTGGCCTACGGCTGCACACCTGTTCTAATTGAGCAGCATGTGTATTACCAGCTCAGATGGCGTTTCGGCTGGGTATTGAGGTGCCCCCGGCAGGATTCGAACCTGCGACACACGGTTTAGGAAACCGATGCTCTATCCCCTGAGCTACGAGGGCGCGAGCGCCTAGTCTAGCGACCTGCGCGTTGGCCCGGGGTGGCAGGGAGTGGCCGGCGTTGACCTGGGTTTACCGACCCATCCGAGCGGGGCGATGACCACACGTCGACCACACCGATCGCGCCGGCGTCCGTGATCCCTTAGCCGAGTTGACCCGGAGTCGCACCGGTTAACCCACGACGGCACCCGCTGTAGAGCACACGACGCGCACATCGCCAAGATCAGGCTCGCTGCTTGCGCTCTCGTTAGAGGGGCACAACACGGCACCCGGGCCCTCAGCAGGTGACGGGCGAGGAGACGCTTGATCAACCAGAGCATCTGATCCGTAGATTCCCAAGACCACACCGCAGCCGTTCGGCAACGTCCGCCTCGCCCTGGTCGCCGCGCCCTCGGCAACTGGATCGGTCCGGGCTCGTCCGGCTCCGTTCGCCCCGGTGGCTCCCGGCCATGGCTCCCACCGTCAGGTAGCCCACCAGCGGCAGGGTGTCCGTCGCAGTTGCTTTACAGGCCGTCGCTTACCAGCCACTATCATCTCGCACCTACTGACCCAGGTCCCCGCCGACCATAACCCTTCACCAACGCCTTCGGTTCTGTCATGGACTGACGGCTTCTGGAGGTAGAGCATGTTCTTCAAAGCCGTCGTTACGGTGCTGATGATTATTGCGGGGTTGACTGCCATAATCTGGGTGGCCAACTGGCCCTTCAACACCCCCTGGGAGAAGGACCTCACTGCCGAGCAACGTCGTATTCAAGCCGCACACAATCGGCGTCATCATCGGGGTGTGGCGCGCATTTTGCTGCCCGGCCTTGCCGTCATTTTCGGAATTGCATCGGTGGAAAGTTTGTCAGGCCCGAAAAGTGATCCGTTTGCAGCGGTAGTCATGGCCGTCTGTTCGGTTGTGTGCGTCGGCGTGTTCGGCGCTCTGATCAAGAGGGGGCGCAGGCGGCGCACCTCGACACGGCGATGAACTTTCTGGACCGGACAAGGCGGAGCGCCCCTCGCAGAGGGCACGGCGACCGAGGGATTATGAGATCAAGATGGGCGATCCGGCGACCTGCCCGAGTGGGCTCCTACCAGCGGAAACACCTCTCGGCATCTCTCACCACTCCCCCACCGCCCGTCGACCTCTTGCGGACTGAATGCGGACTACTCGCTTACTGATCAGCTGACAGCGGTGCGGGCTTTCTCGGCGGCCACAAGCTGGCGCTGAGCTTTCGGCGTGCGCGGCGACGCCAGCGCGGTAGAGCGTTCCACTCGACCACCTGCTCGATCTTGTCAGCCAACGGTCTGAAGTCTGTGCTCGCGCTTGGGGTGTCCACGTATGCCCGCAGGTATCCGGAGAACTGCAGCAAGGTGTTGCGCTCGTCGGTTCCGAGATACGGCGTGGCGTCGATCACTGCCGTCTTGAAGTCACCGGCGCACACTCTGAACTCCTCTAGCACCCGGGCAGTTTCCTTGCGGTACATGGCCCTGGTGTAGACGCTGGCTGGCTCCAACCTCCCCGACGTAGGCCCGAGCATGATGTAGGCCAACTCCTTGGCCCTGTTCAGCCAGCGAGTGACATCGGCTCTCGCTCGGTGCTTGGCGAGGATTCTCTCCTTGCGCGCCTCCAGCCTTGGCTTGGCTACCCACTCCACGCCGAGCGCTACCACGGCCGACGTTAAGGCGGAAACCAGGGCCGCGAGCAGAAGCTGATCGACTCTTGCCACTGGCTCATCATGCGGCACCCCCACCACCTGCCATCCCGATGCTCCTATGGACGTCAAGTGGTCAGGGCGGTGAAGTCCGCGAGCAGGGCGGTGTAGACGTCGCGGACGATGTAGCGCTTGAGGCAGCGCAGGATCTCTTGCTTGCTGAGGCCCTCGGTGATGCGGCGACGGACGTAGGCGCGGGTCCGTTGGTCGTAGCGCATGCGGCACAGGGCGATGGTGTGCAGGGCGTGGTTGGCGCCGCGGTCGCCTCCCCGGTGGAGCCGGTGGCGGCGCACCCGTCCTGAGCTGGCGGGGATGGGTGCTGCTCCGCAGAGGTGGGCGAGGGCGGCTTCGGAGTGCAGCCGGTCGGGGTTGTCGCCGGCGGTGGTGAGCAGCTGCGCGGCGACCTCGGGGCCGACGCCGAACAGGGCGCTGGTGCAGGGCGCCGCCTGCGCCACGATGGGTGTGATCTGCCGGTCGAGGGTGGTGATTTCGTCGGTGAGGGCGGTGACCCGGCGGGCGACCCCTGCCAGGGCTGCGGCGGTGGCGTGCTGCGGCTCGTGGAGCCTGGCCGGGTCGTAGGCCAGTTCCGTGCAGCGGCTGACCAGCACGGCGGCGCTGAGCTTGGCCAGGTGGGCTCGCAGGGGTTCGGGGGCGGCGGCGACCAGGCCGCGCATCTGATTGAGGGCGGCGGTGCGGGCCTTGGCCGCTCCGCGGCGGGCGACTCTCAGGGCGCGGATCGCCTCGACCGGTCCGGTGCGGGTCTTCGGGGTGCCCGTGGCGGTGCCGGCGAGGGTTGCCCGGGCGGCGGCGATGGCGTCGATCGGATCGGACTTGCCCTGGCTGCGGCGGGCGCGACGGTCCGGCCGGTCCACCTCCACGACGGCCATCTTCTTGCTGGTCAGATAGCGGGCGAGGCCGGCGCCGTAGCTGCCGGTGCCCTCCACGCCCACGGCAGTTACCCGGCCGAAGGAGCGCATCCAGGCCAGCAGATCCGCATAGCCGGCGGTGGTCGCGGGGAACTCGGCGTCGCCCAGGAGGCCGCCGGTGCTGTCGATGACCGCGGCGTGGTGCGTGTCGCGGTGGGTGTCGACACCACCGATGAGAGATTGCTTCTTGGCTGCCATGCTGGTGAGGTCCGCCCTTCTCGTCTGCGTCGAGATCTGTGGACACGTCACCGGTCAGGTGATGCGGACAACACAGTGGTGGGCGCCTCTTGCACAGGCTCCTGACTTGTTGAATCGGGGGCAGACGCGAGGGTCTGCAGCCCATAGCGTCCAGGGCGCCGGTCGGCGCAGGTTCGCAGGCTCCTTGCCGCCCTCGTCGGGTTGGCTCACTGATAGCGTGCCGAGCCGGCCGGCACCCGGCCGTGGCGTGGCTCGACAGAGGCATGGCGAACGATCTTCAAGTCAGGGTGCCCACCACGGCGTCCATCCCCTTCTGCCGTGGAGACCCCCTCTCGTGATCACGATCGGAATCGATCCGCACAAGTCCTCACTGACCGCTGTCGCGGTCGACGCCACCGGGCGGCAGCTGGCCGCCCGGCGCTTTGTCATCAACGCCGGCGCCTTCGCCCAGCTGACCCGATGGTCGGATCGTTGGTCGCAGCGGCGCTTCGCCGTCGAAGGCGCTAACGGTCTCGGCCGCGGCATCGCCCAACAGCTGGCCGCCGCCGGCGACACCGTCCTCGACGTTCCCGCGACCCTCGCCGCCCGAGCCCGGCTGCTGGACACCGGCGGTGGACGCAAGACCGATGCTGCCGACGCGGTCAGCGTCGCCCACGTCGCCCTGCGCCACCAGCGTCTGCGTCGCGCCCAGGCAGAGGACCAGAGCACCATCCTGCGGCTACTGGCCGAACGCCGTGACGACCTGGCCCACGAACGCACCCGGATCCTCAACCGGCTTCACGGGCTCCTGCGCGACCTCGTCCCCGGCGGCGCCACCGTCGGACTATCCGCGGACAAGGCCGCCGCCCTGCTCCGGCTCAGCCGACCGCAGACCGCCACCCAGGCATGCCGCCGCGACCTGGCCCGCGACCTCCTGACCGACCTCCGCCGAATAGACCGTCAACTCAAAGCCAACGAAGCCGCCCAACGGGATGCCGTCGCAGCGACCGGCAGCACCCTGTCCGAGGTCCACGGCATCGCCGTGGTGCTATCCGCGAAGATCCTCGGCAACGTCGGTGACGTCAACCGCTTCCCGACCGCCGATCACTTCGCCAGCTACACCGGCACCTCACCGCTGGACGCCTCCAGCGGCAACCGCAGCCGGCACCGCCTCAACACCGGCGGCAACCGCCAACTCAACTCCGCGCTGCACACCATCGCCGTCTGCCAAGCCCGCGATCCCGGCCCAGGACGCGTCTACTACCTGCGAAAGATCGCGGAAGGCAAGACGCCAGCCGAAGCCCGCCGCGCCCTCAAACGACGCCTCGCGAACGTCATCTACCGGCACATCCAAAAGGATCAAAGACGGCGGCCCACCAAGGCGACTTGACACACAGAGGCGCTATCAGGTCACGGCGCCTGACCGGTGACATGCAGCTGCCGGGCCACCGGGCGGCCGACGAATCGGGATGAGGACAGCAACCGTCGGTCTGCCGGGGAGTCAGACCAACCCGGCGACCCACCCCACCATCCTCACTGTCTGCCGCCGACCCACACACCGTGGAGCAGACCAGGGCCAGGGTGACAAGGTGGAGCGCCCTACCGGACGAGTCTCAATGGCGGCTGTCAAGCCTCGGCGTG
This sequence comes from Micromonospora sp. MH33, assembly GCF_003013775.1. Lineage (NCBI taxonomy): Bacteria > Bacillati > Actinomycetota > Actinomycetes > Micromonosporales > Micromonosporaceae > Micromonospora > Micromonospora sp. MH33. Next base: position 60,415 of record NZ_MUYZ01000005.1, on the reverse strand, counting down.
GGCGGCTCGGAGCGGCCTGGGGATTAGAAGAAGATCGTGGATGGCTGGTCAGGTGGCTAGGCGCCTGGTCAGCCCGTCTGTCGTTGTCGGGCAGCGTCGGCGTGAGCGGGCGGGCTTGGCTGTACGGATGGCTGTACAACCGAGCGGCGTTGACCACCACCTGATCCGTAGATTCCAAGTGCGTTCGGCAAGGTGCGGGTCGTCCTGGTCGCCGCGCTCTCGGCAACTGAATCGGTCCGGGCACGTCCGGCTCCGTTCGCCCCGGTGGCTCCCAACCGGAACCCTCTGATCCGTCGCCTCGGCCAGACTGTGGCGTATCCCGGGCTGTCGGCGCTCCCCGATACGGTCATGGTATGACCGCACAAGCAGCTGCAGACGAGCCAGGCGACGAGACGGAGCCAACCGAGCCAGGGTCGATCCAGTACCGCGGTGCAGATGGCGAGTGGCACGAGATCACCGTCGAACCAAAGCGCACCGGCGACCCGGAACTCGACGCGATTTGGGAGATGTCGCTCGAGGAGCTTGAGAAACTAGTCGAGGACGAGTCGCACCCGCTACATGAGAAGGCCAAGCAGGTCTCGGCGGAAATCATGAAGCCGATCGCAGAGGCGTTCGGCGATATCATGAAGCCACTCCGCGAGTCGCTCGGGAAGAGTATCGGCACCTCGGGGCTAGCGCTGAAGTTCGATTCGAAGGCGCTGTTTCCAGCGCTGGACGCCTCATCGTGGTCCGCCAAGCTGGTGCCGGAGCTGCCGAAGGCCGAGGTTTCCGAAGGTCTCGGGGACCAGCGCGCGGCGTCCGCAAGGATGAAGCCTCCACCTGCTTTGACGACACCTGCGCAGCACTGGGTCGACTTCGAGGCCATCGAACCGCCCAACGCTTCACTCGCCGAGATCCAGGAGGCGGCCGAGGCGCGGGCCCATGAGCTGCGTAGCAAGCAGATCGAGGTTCTTACCGCTCTGCTTGTGGAAACCCGTGCCGGTGCCGAGTCCGACAAGGAGGCTTTGGACATCAGCAAGCAGGCACTCAAGGCAACGAAGAGTTCCAAGCGCGCAGGGTGGATTGCCGCGTGGGCGGCAATCGCCGCCGCAGTGATCAGCATCGCAGGAATTCTTGTGACTGTCCTTTTGACCGGGTAGTCGTTAGGCCTACCGGAGGCAACGCGGTGCACGCGGTGGTGATAGCGGATCTCCTCGTCGGGCAGTCGTAGATCGTCCAGCCTCCCCGGACGGGGACAAGGTGGAGCGCCCTACCGGAACGACCTTGTCACCCTGGCCCTGGTCTGCTCGGCTCTGCCTGGGTCGGTGGCTGGCGGGATGGCATCCCACCACCCACGAACCGGAACCGTTCGGGACCCGGCCGCCGGCCGGCGAACCTGCTTGGTGGTCAGTGAACTCAAGACCCGCCGGTCCCGGCGAACCCTGTACCTCACGCCCCCAGCTGCTGGAGCTGCTGCGCCGGCATCGGGCTCGGCAGGCTGAGGAACGGCTGGCACCCGGCGAGGCGTGGCAGGATCACGGCCTGATCTTTCCGAGTGAGGTCGGCACTCCGCTGGACCCGGACAACTTCTCCCATCGGCTCTCGGCGCTGTGCAAGCGTGCCGGCCTCGGCCACTGGCACCCGCACGAGCTCCGCCATTCCGGGGCCTCATTGATGCTGGCTCAGGGCACCCCGCTGCACGTGGTTTCGGAGGTTCTCGGACACACGTCGATTGCGATCACAAAGGACGTGTACGGGCATTTGATGGAAGGTGACCGCCGCTCCGCTGCGGAGGCCATGTCCCGTGCGCTGTTCGGGCAGTGAGGCGGCCAGTGGCTCCCAGCCTGGCTCCCGCAGCCGCACGGAACCCGTTGCGGATGGATATGAAAAAGCCCCCGACCTGGCCATTTCGGCTGGTCGGGGGCTTCTCCCTGTGTTGCGCGCCCGAAGGGACTCGAACCCCTAACCTTCTGATCCGTAGTCACATGCTTCAATGCGACTACCGATCAGGCCTCCATTTGTCCGAACCCGTCCGGCGGGGTTCGGCCAAAACCCTGCATAGTCCTTGCAGGTCCGGGCACCATATTGCTCTCGGTTAATACACGAGAGCCCCTCGATGAGAGGTCTTATATCCGCACTAGTCCCGCCGCGTCCGCGTCAGTTCGCCGACGTCCGAGCAGCCACCGAGCAACCATCGTGACATACTTCGGCGGCTCGCACCACCCCAGGGAACCAGAACCATTACCTCCGGCTGCCGCCGTAGATGGACTATTAAACTTATCCGCACTCTGTACCACCGGGGCCTGCCATCCGGGCATCCCTGGCCCGGGCGCAAGTAGGTCAGGAAACCGCCATCCTGGCTTCCGTCCGGCCGCCGCGTCACCGCAGCAGCTTGACGCCGGATACGCCGACCACACCGCCCATTCACCGGACTCTTCGCACACCCGATCCGATGGCTGCAGTCCGCGCGCGCCGCCCTGTCGCGGCTGCTGGACCTGGCTGGCGCCCTCGCCGCAGCCGCCCCGGCGGGTTGTCGTTCGTGGAGTCCCGGCCGTCGGGTGGGGCGTGGCTGCTAGACAGCCTGTGGCGGCAGTTGGGCATCGACAGGATCATCCGCGGCGTGGTCGGCGCTGGCCGCCGTGACGTCGACGTCGGTCTCGATGGGATGGCGGTTAAGCCGCCCATGTCACCGCACCACTGCCCAACCCAACGCCGCTGTACCGCAGCTCGCCATGGAAGATCGACTCCGTTCGGGGTTCCAACGCCAGCGCGACCACCGTCTGTGCCACGCGATCAGCCACGGTAGGCACACCCAACGTTCGTGTGCCGCCTGGCTTTGGGATCTCCACCGCCTTTACCGGTGGCGGGAAGTACGTCCCCGATGACATCCGATTCCAGATCTTGTACAGATTGTCCTTCAGATCAGTTTCGAAGTCCTCGATGGACTGCCCGTCCACGCCTGCCGTACCCTTGTTCGCCCTGACTCTCTCGTACGCCTCCCACACCAGTCGCTTCGGAATATCAAAAGGCTTGTCCTGCGGACTTGACATGTCCACCCGCTTCCTCCCGGCACACGTCCGGTTGTTCGTGCGAACAGATCAGCGATGAGCCGGCCCCTTCGCTCCACCCCGATTACCAGGGCTTCACCGCTACTACGAACCGGTCCGCCAGCGGACCCCGCATCGGTACTCAGCACCCGACGGTTTCCGCCGCCCGGCGCGCTCCCTCTCGCTCCCCAGCCCTGCTGGTCGAGCCTTATCGGTGTCCGCCTTCCCACGTTCCATGCAGAAGCCGCAGACCGGACTCGCGCCGCCTCCATGCCGGACACCGCTTGGCCAGTAAGCGGGCACCCGCCAGACTTATCCCGGCACCCTTTAACCGCACCGGTTTTGATGTCATCTTCTTGTTTCGGCACGTCAATAGCGGTTCGCTTACGCTCGCCTTTCCGGTCCCCACCTGACACGTCAAGCGTGCCTTTTCCTCAACGCTCACCACGACGGTCTTCAGCCAACGCAGCTTGAGGCGGTTTGACATCTCCCCCCGCAGGGCGATGCCGAAGGGCCACAAAACCTTCATCTCCTGCACAGCACCGCGTCAAATGAGATCCCCTACATCGACCTCACTCTCCGCGCTCGTGGCGCACTTAAAGATCAAGTTAGGCGCGGTGCCCACCCGCTTTAGGCATCCGTGGAGGAACAAGCCGAAGCGCTACAGTAGCCAGACAGCCCACCGTCCACAGCTTTCACGTGGGACGGGTTGTGGTGAGGGTGAGGCGGCCGTTCGTCCATTCCGGGAGGCGGCGGGCTAGCTTTTTGAGGGACGGGCCGCGGACGTGGTGGAGGTGGACCGCGAGGTTTGTGCCGAAGAGGGTGTGGAAGTACGAGCCGAGGGCGTGGCCTGTGCCGGAGAAGGGGTCCTTCGGGGTGGGGGGTGGCGGGGGGTTGAGGCGGTAGATGCAGAGGGCCTTGCGGCCTGGGATGGGGCCCGGGAGGAGCGCGATCGCGCGGATCGCCGGCCAGCCCAGTTTGAGGATGGGGGTGTAGCCGTACGCGTAGTGGTATGCGATTCCCTCCGGGTGGAAGCGGATTGCGGGGTCGTCGGGGCGGGCGGGGGTGGGGCCGCCTGTGTAGGCGCGGAGGGTGGTCAGCCAGGTGCTTGCCGGGCGGTAGAAGAGGGATTGGCGGTAGAGGTTTCCGTAGTGCGCTTCGGTGGTCACCGCGGAGTTCCTTCATGGGATCGGTTCCGTCAGTTTTTCAGGGCCTCCCCGGGACGGGTCCCCGGCAGAGACCCCGAGCCCCGACAACGTGACGAAGATGCGGACACGAGTTCCTGGGTCCAGGACCTATGTTGCGGGCCTGCCGCGGGCACCCTTCCTGAGTCGGAATGCGCGACGTTCCTGAGAGTCCGGCCAGTGGAGCCGCCCGGTTAGTCGCCAGTACCGCACGCACGCCCATACCTCGCGTAGCCGGCTCGGGACGCAGGGCAGGTGCTCGCACAGATCCTCGGGCTCACTGCTCAGCTCGGGGGGAACGTGGTCCCAGAACTCCTTCGACCGTGAGGCTTGCCCGCTGCGTGTCCAGCGGTAGTCGTCCGGCGCCTTGGTCCGAGCCATGTGCAGCATCCGGATTTCCCACCCCTCCCCGTGCATGACGGCGAGGAGACCCAGGGTCCAGACGTGTCCCCGCCGGCAGCGGCGGCACAGATCGAAGTCCAGCTCGCCCCAGCTCCGCTTGCCGGTCATGACGAGGATCTGACGGCTCTCGCTGTGGGGCGAGTACCGGAAGTACTCAAGCCTGGTGTACCGGGCCGCGGATCGCGGGCCGGCGGCATCTGCGCGGGCAAAGATCAGATCGCGACGCCGTTCCGCTTCGATCTCGTGTACGGGGCGACCCTCGTTCGCTGCGTCGTCGTCGTATGCCGAGCCATACTCAATTCGCACATTTCGAGCCTAGCCTATATCTCTCTCCGTTCACCTGCTGCTACGTAGCTGTGGCTCTTTCCTCGATTCTCGACCGGGCCGCCGGGACGCGCGGCCCACTGCCCAAGGGCACGACCGATACATGGTCCGTGCTTATCGGCGACCGCCACAGGTTGCCGAGACGCGATGCACTCGTCAGTCAACGAGGTAGTGGGCTTCGATGTAGGCGACGGTGGAGTCATACGGCTCTCCCACCGGCTTCAACATGTACCGGCGGAAGACGGCGGCGGTGGCGCGGCGGACGCCTCGGTTGCGAGCATCTGCGTTGTCCCATGTTTGGGCGAGGGTGCGGGTGACCACCTGGTCGATCTCCTCGGCCAGGTTCCGCTCGGTGACGGTGAGCCCGGGCGGTGCGTGGTCGTGGATGATCCGCGACAGGACGCCTACATGGTCGTCGTCGAGCACGACGACGGCTTCGTCGGGGTGCTTCTCGGCGTTCACGATGGCGCGCGCGATCCGGAGTGCTTCGGACAGGAAGTCCAGGGCCTCCTGGGCGTTCTGGATGATCCGGTCGCGCAGCAGCCTGATCCGCTCCGCGAGGGCGGTGTACTTCGCGGAACCCGGTTCGACGCCCTTTTCGAGGGCGGCCCTGATGTGGTCCAGGATCTCCGCCGCGGACGGCGGCATCTTATCCTCGCCGCCGTCCTTGTCGGGCTTGGGGCGGACGAGGGCCAGCAGCTCTTTGAGGATGGCGATGCCCTGGGCGTCCAGAACGAGGGGTTCCTCCTGGGAGGCGACGACGGTGAAGGAGTGGACGTGGGCGTTGATGATCTCTAGAACCATCGGCCCCAGCTCGGCCAGCCGCTCCTTTCTCTCCTCGTCGGAGGACTTCTTGAACAGGGTCGTGTACACGGACCCGAACAGCCCGAAGCCATCCCGGTACTTGGCTATCCGATTGTCGGTGTTGATGAGCGGGTACAGGCGGGCCAGCAGCCGGTAGTCCTTGGTGAACACCTCGGCGGCGCCGGGGTTGGTGTCCAGGAAGACGTTGATGGCTCGTACGGACTCGTATCCGTGGACCGTGAGGTCCAGGTCGTCCACGTCGGCGAGGAGGTCTTCGATGCGGGCGAAGGTGGTGCGGAACTCGGCGACCAGTTCGGACAGGTCGGTGACAAACCCGCCGCCCTTGCCTGCCCCTTCCGCCGTGGGGTCGACGACGGCCCGCTGGACCTCTTCGGCCAGGCCGATGTAGTCCACGACCACGCCGCAGGTCTTCACGAACCCGGTCGGGGACACCCAGGTGCGATTCGGGCGGGTGATCGTGTGGAACAGGGTATGGGCCTTCAGCGGCTTGTCCAGGTAGAGGACGCCCTCGTTGGGGGCATCGAACCCAGTCATCAGCTTCGCGGTCACCACCAGGAAGCACAGCGGGTCGTCCGGGGTGAGGAACCGCCGCTTCTGCTCCTCCTCCTCGGCCTCAGAGAGGCGGTACGGCCGCATGGCGGGATCTTCGTCCTTGGAGTCCGAGACGGAGATGTTCACCTCGGCGGTGATCCGGTCGTGCTTCCCGACCTCGGCGGGCACCTGTGACGCCTCGAAGCCGGCCAGCAGGTCGTTGATCTTGTCCGTGTACGCCACGGCCAGCTCGCGGTTGTAGGCGACAACCTGGGCCTTGAGGCCGTTGCGGTAGGCGCCGGCCAGGTAGTGGTCCACGATGTCTTGGCAGACCGTGTGGATGCGGTCGGGGTTGGCGAATACCGAGGTGAGTCGCCCGAACTTGCGGGACAGGGCCTCACGATCGGGATCGTCGAGGTCGAAGTCGTCGGCGAACTGGTCGAACTCAGCCTGCAACTCCTGGTCGTTCATCTCGAACGAGACCGGGCGCGGGTCCAGCATGACCGGGACGGTCGCCTCGTCCCGCAGAGACCTCGACACTGAGTACCGGTGTAGCACCCTGCCCGGGTCGGTCTCCTCGCCGAAGAGAGCGAACGTGTCGGTGGCGAGGTTGCGGAGGGGGGTACCAGTCATGCCGAAGAACTTCGCGTTAGGCAATGCTGCGCGCATCTGCTCGGCCAGTGTCGGCCTGACGGGCAGTCTCCCCCGGTCCCGGCTGACGGCCTGAGTGCGGTGTGCCTCGTCGACCAGCACGATGATGTTGTTCCGGGTCGACAGGTCCTTTCCGGCGTCGGCGAACTTGTGGACGGTCGTGGAGATGACGCCGCGCACGTCGTCGGCCAGCAGGGAACGCAACTCCTGGCTGGTGGCGGGCTGGTGGAAGTAGGCGTCCCCCATCGCGGAGGTGAACACCCCGGAGGTCTGCCGGACGAGCTGCGTCCGGTCGGAGAGCAGGATGATCGTGGGCGACTCGGTGTGAGTGTCGGCCAGCAGCAGCGAGGCGGCGAACACCATCAGCAGCGTCTTCCCGCTGCCCTGGTGGTGCCAGATCAGGCCCTTCTGACCGCCGGCCAAGACTCGCTTGTGAATCAGGTGGGCGGCTTCCCTCTGCGGGTAGCGGGGCAGGTACTTCTTATCCACCCCACCACCGACGGTATCGAACAGGGCGAAGTTGGCCAGCATGTCCAAGACGGTCGCCGGGTTGAGCAGCAGCTCGACGGAGCGCTGCACGTCAGCCTGCCCGGACAGGTTCTCGTCGTCGGCGGTGGACCGGAACGGCTGCCACAGGTTCAGCGGCGAGCCAACGGCGCCGAATCGCAGCTTCAGCCCGTCAGAGGCGATAGCAAAAACGTTGGGGGTGAAGAACCACGGGTACTCGGAGACATACACGTCGTTGATGTCGCGGGCAGCCTTGGCCCACCCGGACTTCGCGGTCGGCGACTTCACCTCGACCACGACCAGGGGCAGGCCGTTGACCCAGTAAACGAGGTCAAACCGGCGGGAGGTCTTGCCGGGGACAGTGATGGTCACCTCGTCCGACACGACCAGCGTGTTGGCGGTCGGGCGCTCGAAGTCGATGATCTTCAGGGCGTGCCAAACGCCGTCGGCGTCCCGGAACTCCTTCTGCCCGCGCAGCAGGCGTAGCACCTGCTCGTTGGCCCGCACCAGCCCGCCCTCAACAGCGTTGACCGTGGCGATGATCTCCTCGATCACAGCGTCCACGTCGAACCCTCCGATCATCCCAGGGTTGAGCCGGACGATGGCGTCCCGCAGCTGGCCGGCGACCACCGTCTGCGTCGTCTCACGCGGCAGCGACCTGCCCGCCGTGAAACGCCAGCCCATCGGCAGGGACCACTGGATCATCAGGTTCTGGAACTCGCGCTCTCGAATGCCCATCGCCATAGCTCGGACCCCCAGCTCGGCTGACTAAATCTCGATGGTGCGGCCCAGCAGGCCCGACAGCAGCCCCGCCCGGGCCTTACGAAGACGGTCTTCCTCAGCACGGGCGGCCATGATTCCCCTAACCACGGCCTCGCACCGCCGTACGTACTCACCCTGTTCAGGGAGTGGCGGAATGGGCACCCGAACAGCAGCAAAACCGCGCTTGTTGATCTTGACCATCGACTTGCTCGTTCCACCGGAAGCGCCAGAGATGCGGGTCCGCAGTTCACGTGATGACAAAGCGTGCTCGAGGTAGTCCGTGGAAACACGAGATTCGTCCACGCGAAGGCGCCAGATCAGATCAGGCATGAACGTCCCCACAGGCACATTCTTTGCGACGGCAACGAATCCAACGCGCTCCGGTGTGTTTGCTCGCGTAATGAGGAGGTCTCCGTTCTTCACCACATGACTGGGCGAGAAAGCGGTGTCCTCTGTCAGCGCCTTTGCCTCAGAAGGCTTGAACCAACCACGCTGCACCGCGCTGAGCTTCAGGATTCGGTACTCGTCCTCGGCAGAGGCTTCTTCCCCAGCCTGGACGCTTTTGCCGCTGTCGATTCCCACCAGTACGTCAGCAATGGGAATATGAAACGTCTTCACCATCGCCTGTAACACGTCCGGCGACGCGCCCTCGATCTGCTCGCGCAGCAGGTCAACAGCGTTCACACTCTCAGATGCGGCCATCGCGTTCCTCTCCTTCATGACTTGGTCGTCTCGAAGGATCACGCGATGGCCGTCTCCTATCTACGCAACACGCCCATCACGGGCAAATCGTACACCACTCCCGTGGACGCAACCTTGACCAGTAGCGGCCACGCCGGTGTCGCTGCAGGCGCCGCATGTGGGTGAACCGTTCGGTGTTGTACATCGGGCCGCGGTTGCGGGTGAGCATGTTCCAGGGGCGGTACTTGTCCCCGTTGAACCAGTGGTAGTCCGGGAAGTCTTTGTGTGGGGGTGGCACGCGTGTCCACTGCTGCCACCAGGAGGGGCCGGCGAAGACCCGGGTGACCCGGTCGTCGGGCTCGGGGTCGGGATAGCGCCACACGTAGGGAAGCCGCACAGCGGGGTGTTTACGCATCAGGTTGACCGTTCGGGTGTCGGGGTTGTGTGGACGGGGTTGTCGAGGGCGGGTGGTGACCGGCGTGGGGAACCGGTCAGCCGGGGTTGACGGGCGCTACGAGCAGGGCGTGGCCGTGACGATGCGGACGTCGTGGTGCAGTCCTTGCCGCTGTAGGCGCAGCCCCTCGGCCGGGTTCGCCAGCGGGTGGAGCACGATCGCCGGCTGCCGTTGCAGGGTCCAGAAACGCGTGCAGCAGGGCGGCGACCGCGCGTTGCCCCTGCACCGGGTCGTCGAGGCAGCAGCGGCCCTCCGGGGCCGGGTCCTGGACCTGGTCGACGCGCCTCTGTGGTGTGTCGAGGGCGATCAGGGGCCTGCCGGCGGGGATGTCGGCGAGCCAGATGAGCACGTACGGACCGAACTCGGCGGCGAGCCCGGGAGCGGTGGCGAGTTGGGTGCGGCGGCGGGCTGCGGCCGGGTCGAGGGGGTCGTTCCGGTCGGCCCAGCCGGTGATCCACCAGCCGGTGCGTCCGGTGACGGTGGTGCGGTAGGCCGTCCAGGCCATCGCGCCGATCGAGGTGACCTCGCCACGGATGTCGCGCTGGTAGATCGGTTCGGACAGCAGCACCACTCCGGCGTCGCTGGGAACGATGTCGGGGTCGACGACCGCTCGACTTCCCGGGTTGATCAAGTCGACATCTGCCCGCAGATGTGACTGGGCCCTGTGGTCGGAACGTGGGCGCGCCTGCTGGCACGAACGAGCCAGGCCGTTGCCGTGCCCCGTTGTCGTCCGGCGGCGTCCGGTCCTCCGAAATGAAGAACCGCCGCAGGACACCTCTCGGACACGCTAGGTCATGGGGCATCTACGTAGGGTCGGCCGGCGTGCGCGCCGAGTCACCTGCAGGACGGGCGATCGCAGCAGACGAACCAGTCGACCAAACTCAATGTCGCCATTCCCACACGCGATAGTGATGGTTGCGCACGTTGGAATTCATGACGCCGGTTAATCGCGCTTAATGCTCGTTGTGGCTTGTGCGGCGTCCCACTTTCGCGGCAAGCGGCGAGCGGGATAGTGTGCAGTCCAGCCGGTACTCGCGGATTGGAAGGAACGAAGACGTGGCCAAGCAGATCATCCATAAGCTGATCGATGACCTGGACGGTGGGGACGCCGTCGAGACCGTCAGGTTCGCCCTCGACGGCGTGCAGTACGAGATTGACCTGTCGGAGGTCAACGCGGAGAAATTGCGCGACGTATTCGCCCCGTACACAGCCAACGGGACCAAGGTTGGCCGCGGCGGCGTCGTGGGCGGCGGCGGGCGGGCCGTCCGTGGCGTTGCAGGGGTTGGCGGCGGGCGAGGCGCCCGTGTTGGTGGCAGCACCACCGTCGACCGGGAGCAGAACAAGGCGATCCGCGCTTGGGCCAAGAAGGCCGGCAAGGACATCTCTGACCGCGGCCGGATCCCGCAGGAAATCGTCGACGAGTACCACGCCACTGCCGGTCGCTAAGACCCAGCGGCCAGCCACCAAGCCGATGACATGCCGCTACGGACGGGCTAGACGAAGGCATTCCTCATAGGCTCATGGCGCAGCCGGAAATAGCGGGCGCTCGCGGGGTGTACGGCGACGCGGTGCCGCGTTTTCGATGTCATCGGCAAGAGCGCGGCGACCCATTCGGCCGCTGACCTACGGTGGGCCCGGCCGGAGAACCGCTCGCGTCGCCGCCGCTGGGCTGGGGTGGCGTGCCGCCTGCTTGTTCACGCCACTGCCTGGCGGTGTCGGCGCGCAGGAGCCGGTCGACCATGTCCGCCGCTTCCCGCTCCGTGTCGAACTCCCACCGCAGTACTTTCCCGGTCTCGGTGTCGCCGGCACGGGCGATCACCGTCCAGCGGGTCTGGCGGACCAGCCACACGTCACGGCGGGCCAGGCGCCCCCAGACACCGTTCCAGAGCCGCCGGACCACCCTCCTCCACCCCGCAATCGTACACATGTTCGACCCGGATGGGGTGGAGTGATGTGGTTGAAGCCGCCGCCAGTGTGACTACCAGCGATAGTTGGCGCTTCCAAGCGATAGTTGGCACCGGGGCGGTCGTCTCCCGATGAGGGCGGGTGCCGCATCAACGAGTTGGTGAAGGTCTGGCAGTGCGGGTCGCCGATGACGACCCGCACTGTCGCCGAACTACCTCCGGCTGCCGGGAGGCCGCCTGCGGAGCACCACCGCGATGGCGCTGATCGCGGCCAGCGCGATGGCGCTGATCGCGGAGATCGCGACTGGGGCAACGTTGCCCATGTCAGCGCTGATCTTCACCACGTAGACCAGTGCACCGATCGCCATGATCACGACCATCATGAGCGCCGCGATCAGGACGTTCTCTGTGCTGTTGGTCCCCCTGCTCTGGTGCGGTTCCGCACCTCTCGTTACCGTGGTCACCTGGTTTTCGTTCTCCTCGTGTAATGGTCCTTGCCTCGGACATGGGTGGACGTGACCATCACGGCGGCCCCGGGGCTCCTACCCCCCGGGTGCCCGCCTTGACCCCGGACTTGCGGCTCACCGGCCACGCTCAAAGCACTGTAGAGGGCGGAGGGCTGTAAACCGTCCCGCCTGACCTTGCGGGAAGGCGTCGCACCCGTAGCGCCACGCCTTCCAAGTAACCCAACGGCGTAGCCGCAGCAGTGTTACCGCCACGACCATCCGTCCGCGTCCCCGTCTATGGACGAGTCCCGCAGGGGCCTTGCACTTCTACCGAATCACATCGACCTGACAGGGCTATGGCACCCGGTGTGGATATCTTGCGGGCGTGGTCTGAAAAACGGCCGCCCCAGCATCGACACTGTGAGCTAGTCGTCGTCGGGAGTGGACGCCTCGAGCACGGGCGAAGTTACCTCCGGCGGCATCGTTTCCCAGGTCAGAGGCCACGGGAGGCAGGTGCCTACCTCCCGGACGGTTGCTCTAGAAGGGGAGGTTGTCGAGGACCCTTTTGTGCATGTCGAGGTCGTAGATGAACTTGGCATGCCCTCATCGGCGTTGCACAGCGCGTTGAGCAGCCGGTCGAGGTCGCTGAAGCTGATCCGGCGGCTCCGCGAACACCTTGTGCAGTGGCTGGCCGGGGACCGGTTGAATGTCCACGCTGCGGCGCGGAGCCCTCGGGACGGGGCGAGCCATGTTTCTGGACAGCCTCGCCGAGGCCAAGAATCCCTGGGAATCGATGTCAGCTACCGCTGGCCCGGCATCGGAGACTCCCAGGCTGATGCCCACTCCCGGTGTCAACTATCGCTGGTAGTCACAGCCAGCCGGGGGGCCCGGGTCACTCGCAGCGGTCCTCGCCGCCCCGCCCGTACGGCTCGCAGCAGTCCGGGCGATGCCGGTAGACCCGAAGGTCGCGGCCGCGCCGGTGGCCGTACTCGGGCGTGATCTCGTACAGGCAGGCCTGCCACACCACGGTTTCCCCGCTACCGGGCACTACCTGCCCGTCACCTGGCCCGCCGCGCAGCAGCACGTCCACCCTCCGACGGTACTGCTCGACGATGCCGGGACCCAGGTGTAGCCGATTCTGCCGCCCACGCGGAACCCGCACCTGGACGGGCGGCGCCGGTCTCCGCGACTGGCCGTATCGTCGCGGAGACCGGCTTTGTCGGTGGCCTGCGGCCGAAGCTGCTCCACTGCACAAGGGCCGTGGCCAGCAGCCGAAGCGGTGACCTCGCCGACGTGCTCCAGGCTCGTCGCCCACCGCCGTGCTCGCCAGCACAAGCCGCTGCGTTGTGGATAAGTCTGACGGGATGTGGATATCGCCCTGATCATGTCCGGATCTGCTATGGCAGTTCGCCGTCGTGCCTCACCTGCCATTTGTTGTCGCGGATCTCCGCCCGGACCGAACCGCCTTCCTCCCAGGATGACGTGGGAGGCGGAGGATGAGCGGCACTGACGGTCGGCGTAGCGGGAACGACGGGTGACACCCGGCCGTCGCGAGCCAGGCGGCCGGCCGATACCAGTGCTGCGCCGGCCGGTCGCCCCGATGCTCGCGGCGCCGGTCGACGTGGTGCCGGAGGGCCCGGGCCTGGTGCACGAGCCGAAGTGGGACGGGTGGCGGTGTATCGCCTTCCGCGAGACCGGCGGGGTGTACCTGCAGTCGCGGGCCGGCCGGAACCTGACGACCTACTTCCCCGACGTCACCCGGACGATCCGGGCGGCCGTCCCGGCCGGGGTGGTGCTCGACGGTGAGCTGATCGTCTGGGAGCGCGGCCGGACCAACTTCGCGCAGCTCCAACGCCGGATCACCGCCGGCCGTGACCTGCTGCGCCTGGCACACGAGTATCCCGCCCACTACGTGCTGTTCGACCTGCTCGCGGACGCCGGCGGGCGGGTGATCCTCGATTTGCCGTTGGGGCAGCGGCGGGCCCGGTTGGAGCGGCTGCTCGCCGGCGCGCCGACGCAGCTGACCGTGACGCCGCAGACGGCGGACATGCGGCAGGTGGCGGACTGGTTGCTGCACTGGACGGTCGCGGCGGGCATCGAAGGCGTGGTCAGCAAGCGCCTGAGCGGCCGGTACGAGTCTGGCCGGCGTGGCTGGTCGAAATTCCGCACCCGGATCGTCACCGAGGCCATCATCGGTGGGGTGACCGGCAGGATCAGCAACCCGGAGACGGTGCTGCTGGGCCGGTTCGACAGTCGGGGACGGCTGCCCTACACCGGCCGGTCCCACCCGCTGACCAGCGACCAGCGTGCCGCACTGGCCGAGTTGCTGTCGCCGTCGCGGATGCCACGGCGCGGCGCCGTGGCTCACCCGTGGCCGGAGCCGCTGCCCGCGTCTTGGTCGGGCCAGTTGGACCGGCCCGAGCCGCTGTCGTACGTCCAGGTGGACCCGACGGTGGTGGCGGAGATCGACGCCGACGTGGCTTTCGAACACGGACGCTGGCGCCACCGAGTGCGGTACGCGCAGGCTCGACCAGATATGTCGGTCTACGACGCGCCGCTGCTTCTCGGCGAGGAGAAGGGCTACTTCGGCGACCTGGGGTGAGCAACGGCTACTTCCCGCGGGCAACGATCCGATCCCTGCGACGACGCCGTGGCGAGGTCGACGACGCGCCGTTCGGTGCTCGCGTCCCTGCTCCGGTGTTGGGCAGCGGCCGAAGCCCGCGTCTGGCCAGGACGCGACGCGCCAAACCCGACCAGCATCGGACTGTGATCGGTTGACTTCGTTCGGTAGAGTGCGGGCGTTGATCGTCGGCGATGGCCGGGGGTCGGAGGGGTGCGGGGATGAGTCGACGGGGAGGGCGGTGGACGCGGGTCGCGCTGCGCCTTGGACTCCTGCTCGGCGGGGTCGTCGTGGCGTGGGGCGTCCATGAGGCCGCCACCACCGGGGTCGCCTACGCCGCCGACCGTCCGCCGGCCGCGCCGGTCGACGCGGCCGTTGACCTGCTCACCGGCCTCCTCCGCCCGATCCTCGACCCGACAGCACCGCCTGCCCCTGACGTGCCTAACGGCGAGACGACCCCCGGCATCCCTCCGAGCGGAGCCGGCCCTCGTCCGGCGTCGAACCGACCGCCAGCCCGGCCCGCGGCCCCGCCGGCGAACCAGGTCACGCCACCGCCGGCCCGCCCCGCCCAGGTCGGCACGCCGAAGCCCGCCGATGGGGCGGGCCGACCGGCCACCCGACCGGGGGGCGGTGAGGTGCTGGCACCGGTGGGTGAGGTTCTCCGTCCGGTCACGGGTCCGGTTCGGACCGGGGTGCTCACCCCGGTGGCCGACGTGCTGCGCCCGGTCACCGACCCGGTGCGGGCCGGCGTGCTCGCCCCGGTAGCTGAGGTGCTCAGCCCGGTGATCCAGCCGCTCGCCCCGATCCTGTCCCCCGTCTGGCGAGGGCTGGAGCCGGTGCTCGAGCCGCTGGACCCCGCGCTGGACACCCTCGACCCGGTGACGGACCTCCTGAACCCGCCCGCCGGCTCGGCCATGCCACCACTGGACCCGCCCGCTGGCCCGCCGGCCACGCCACCACCTGCGCCGGCGCTACCGGCGGCGCCGCAGGCCGGCCCTGGCTGCTGCACCGGCCCGGCTACGGCACCGGTCGGCGAATCAGGCGGAATCGTTGCGGCCCCCACCCCCACCAGCATCCCGACGGACTGGCACACCACCACACAGCTTTCGTCCCTGCCGCGCCTCGCTGGCTCGGATGGGCCGTACCCGCCCCGGCCTGACGCGGACTCCCCGCCAGCCACGCCCACCCCTGGTGCCAGTGGATCCGGCTCGTCCGGCTCCGCCCACGGAGGCCCGGCTGACGCCACCGCCTGCGTGTGGACGCCGCCCAGCCTGGCTGGACGCCACTGCCACCCGAGCGGTGGCGTCGCTCTCCCGTCCCGCTCGCCTCGACCGGGCACCCGGCCCGCCTGACCGGCGGGGCGTTTGCGTGCCGCCTGTGTGACACCGGCGGCCTCTGCGCACCTGCATGCCTGACGGCCCCTGGTGGCCCACGCCGGCCCGCGGCGGTCCCGCGACGAAGCCGGCGTCCTTCCCCGACTTTTCTCGATCACGATGGTTGACCAGGAGTTACTCATGAGCGTGACCATGCCCGTCGTCCGGGCCCGGTGGTGCGACATCGCCCGGATCGCCGATCTCGCCGCCGGAACCCTCTCCCCCACCGCCCTCGGCGCCTGGCTCGTCCCCGACGAGCAGCACCGGCCCACCGTTCTCGCCGCCGTGGCCCGGATCTGGATCGAACACGCGCTGCTCTTCGGCGACGCGTTCCTGCTCCCCGACGGCACGGCCGCGACCGTCTGGTTCCACCGCTACCGGCCCATCCCGCCCCCAGCCCGCTACACGGACCGGCTCGCCGCCGCGTCCGGCGCGCACCAAGAGCGTTTCCTTCAACTCGGCCGGGCCCTCGCCGCGCGGCGGCCCACCGAGCCGCACAACCACCTGGCGCTGCTCGCCGCGCCCGGTCCGGCCGAGTCGGGCCGCGCCGCGGCCGTCCTCGCCGGAGCGCAGCAATGGATGGACACCCTCAGCCTGCCCACCTACGCGGAGGCCTTCACCGACGCCGACCTCGACCTGTTCCTGCAGCACGGCTACACCCACCGCGACGCCGTCCCGGTCGACGATCACACGACGGCGCATTCGATGTGGCGTTTGTCGCCGTTCTGCCGCGGCCGGTCCAGCCGCAACGTCCGCTCACCAGTGCGGCGTCCGCTCGTCCTGGCCCACAACAGTCCGTCAACCCGGTGGGCGCTGCGCTGATCCATCCGGCCTGATCGGGGCGGCACCGGCCGCCCCGATCAGTCGGGCCGCCATACGGCCGCGCCAGGACGCGTGGACCAGCAGCATGGAGCACGGCGAACCCACCGGAGCAAATCGATGGGTCGCGCTCGCGTCGGTGGAACACACCCGGCGCCGCCACGTCTCGGCCGATGATCGGAACATGTGGGCGAAGACCGACGTACCGTGCGCCGGAGGGCCGGTGGACGGACGCTCCCTCCTGGTGCCAATCGATGAGAACGGCGCGCCCCCTGAACGAATCGATCAGACCTGGCTGTGGATCGAGTACTGCGGTGAGTTGCTCGACGCGGACATGAACGGCGTCTACGAGTTGGAGTCAATCGCCGGCGAACGCGCCTGGCGAGATCCGTAAAGGCCGGCGGACTCGGGCGAGGTGGTCTGATCAGCGGCGCCGATAGAAAGGGCGCTGTTACGTGTTGGGGTGGTTGATCCCGTCGGTGAGCTCCCGTACGGCGGTTTGGTACTGAAGTTGGGTGTGGTACGGCCAGTGGCGTTCGACCGGTGGTGGCACGGTGTCCGCCGGGTCGATGGTCACGGCGCGCGGGTCGCGTAGCCGGACGTCGACCGCCTCGGCGGCCGGATTGTCACACACAGGTGATGCGCCGTGGCGGCGGTCGAAGACTGCTCCGCCGATCGGGTCGGTGTCCCGCCAGAGATTGCGCCACCGCCAGTCGAGTCGTTCGCCGAGGTCGCACATCGTCTGCTGCCCTAGATAGGCGGGGTAGAGGCGGGCGTAGATGCGGCGCAGCGGGCAGCCGTGGGTCAGCAGAGCGACCCGGGACAGGGCGGCGGGCGGCAGTTGCAGGACCGCGGCCGCAGCCAGGACGGAGCCGTGACTGTGGCCGGAGATGACCACCGGGCCCTGCGCGGCAAGCGCGGACACCCGCTTGGTCAGCTCCGGCACGGCCCGGGCGGCGTAGCAGGGTGGCGCGAACGGGTGGACGGTGCGTGGCCAGAAAGTGCCCAGATCCCACAGGACCGCCACGAGACGCCGGGCCTCGGCCGAACGGTAGGCGCGGAAGCCGAGGATCAGCAGCCCGATGACGAGCAGGCTGATAACCCAGATCCCGACGTCGCTGACGTACGCGACGAGCACGGCGCTCCCGTCGCGCCGCCCACTGATCTCGGCGACGAGCTGCGCCGGACCGATTCCGACCAGGTCGAGCGCGACGGCGGCCAGGCCGATCGAGGAGATCACGAAGAACGCGACCAGTGTGGGTCCCAGTTCCTCGGTCACGTGGGATCTGGCGATGGTCTCGCGAACTACGCGAAGCCGTGACGACGCGCTGGCGGGGACACGGGGATAGTCCTGTTCGGCGACGCGATGCGCATAGGCACGCCGTCTTCGACGGCTGATCAGCAGCGTGATGGTCGCCGCCGCAGCAACGACCAGCAGGGCGGTGAGTCCGGCGAGCGCGGCCCACCAGTACGCCACCGGCGGTTCCAGCGGACCAAGGGCCGGCGGGTTCGGCCGGATCGGATCCGGAATGCGACCGCGGTCGAGGTGGTCGGCGACCCGGAAGACCAGAGTGGCGGTGAACGCCGACGCGACGCTGACCGACAACGCCGCCACGAGCGGCGTGCCGAGCCCCCACAGGAACGGGCGGGTCCCGTCCGGGCCTGCCCGCCGCCGCACGACGGTTAGTGCGGCGACCAGCACGAGCAGAACCCCCTGCGCCCCGACCAGGCCAGCGACGCCGCCCTCGTAGCCCGGCATCTGCCCGACCACGACCGGAACCTCGCGGGTGAACGCGGCGTAGCCCAGGCTCAGGACAGTCACCCCAGCGACGACCCCCCACAACAGGCGCAGGAAGCGCCGGGCCGGCACCCCTGCCGCCGGCACGGGCAGACAGAGCAGCACCACGCAGAACATCACCAGGCTGGCGGCGGCGTACCGCACCAGCGAACCGACCAGATTCCGCCCGCTGTCCGACACGCCGACGAGCAAGCTGACATCGACCGTGCCAGCGCCGAGCCCGACATGGATCTGGCGCAGCCACGAGGTCACCCGCTCGTCGTCCCAGAAACCCGGAGCGCTCAGGCTCTCGGTCCCCTCCGATGTTCCCGGCTCCGAAGGTGTCGCGCCGAAGCCCTCGAAAGCTCGCGCCGACCGGGCACCGATCACCCAGAACAGACGCAACGCGAGCAGCGGGATCAGCGCCAGCACGGCCAGCCGAGGGCCCATCGGCAACGCGGCGAGCCAGGACAGGTACGGGCGGCCGACCCGGCATTCGACGTACGGCACGCACTGCCAGCCCACCAGATTCATCGCGGAACCGACGATCGCCAGCGTGAACGCCACGGTGAGAGAACCAGCGAGCAGACGGCACAACCCGCCGAGAAGACCGAACCGGTCCGCCGTTGTCGGGCGTAACCAGATCGCGACGTTGCCCAGCATGAACGGCAACAGCAACAGCATCGACGCCGTCCGCACCGCCGCACCAGCGGTCAGGGCGCCCCAACGATAGGCCTCCACGGCCACCCCGGCGGTGGCGCCGCCGGCCGCGCCGTTCCCCGGCCGGACCCGGTAAAACCCGGCGTTCCGGTCCCCGGCAACCCGCACCACGATCGGGTGATCGAGAATCGTTTCCGCCGACGCGCCCGACACCCCATGCACCCGCAACTCGACCGCCTCACCCCCATGCGCCCCCACGCCGACAGGGTCACAAATGACCACCGCCACCCGCTGCCAAAACCGTTGAACTGCCCCGACAAAGTTGCACGACGCTGACGGCTGTCAGGGCGTATCTGTCCGAGCTCATCGAGGCTGTTGTTCATGGCGTTTCGTACGACGGTGCGATCGGTTCGGGTGACTGCTGCGATGGCGATGGCCAGGTGCTCGGGCGCAGACAGGGGCGGCCAGGCTGGCGGGGGGATCCAGATGTCGCGCCTGTTGTCGTGGAAGTTGCCGCTGCGGATGAGCTGGGCGTAGTAGGGATTGACGTCGGAGTCGAAGCCCCATGTGTTCAACTGATCCCAGCCGTCGAGGAGGCCGGGCGTTGCCGGGGACGGTCAGTCCTCGCCGAGTCGCGTACGGTGACTGAGGTGGATGGCCGTAACCGATCCTCCCCGCCCCCCGCTGAGGCGGACGCCGGCGAGCGTGACACCGCCGACCGGGTCCCAGTGACACCTAACAGGAGCCGGTCGGCCGCGAACTACTCTTTTGCGTGCCTGGTCCTGCTCAGCTGGCACGGCCTGGTGATCATTGCCTACTTCGTCCTCCTTGACCAGCAATCGGGAATAAGGGAGTCGTGGGGCAACTCACCGCAGGAAGGCATGCTGACCTTCGGGGTCTACGTCGTCGCACCGGGACTTCTCGTCACCCTGCTGGTTGGGCTGATCCTGATCCTGAGGTCCCTGGCGAGAAGCCGGATCAGCTCGGCGGTGGTGCTCGGCACCGTCGCCGCGTCACCGATGCTCCTGTTTGTGGCGGCGGTCGCTGGCCTGTGGCCTGGCCTGCGTTGAGAATCCGCCCGGTCGACCTGCTCAACCGGGAGCAACCGGCGCCAAGCCCCGGCAGTGGCCCGGCCCCCGAACCCGACGACAGCAAGGCGACACCGTGAGCACGCCCTGCACCGCACCTGCCTGACGCGGTCGCGGCGGCTGTACATCGTGCTCGAGGCGTGCCGAGGCGTCGGCGCGGAAGTGGGCGAAGCACTGGTTCACCGCCATGAGACCGAAGAGTGGATCACCACCAACGGCGGCATCTCCGCAGCCGTCGCGGCCTCGCTGCGCGGCGCCGGACTGACGCCCGAAGACGCCACGGTGCGGATCCGCACTCCGCGTGGGTTTGTGCCCAAGCTTTCGCTGGCGATCCGTGTTTCCTGCGGTGGGCTGACCGCGGCCGAGGCTGCGGCCGAGATGCGGGAGATGCGGGAGATGCGGGCTGGGGTGTATTGCGACCGGTCTTCACCTCAACGGTCCCGCCGGTCGCCAACCAGCCCATGGGCTGTGCACTTTCTGGTGCGCTGTGCAGGGCTGCGTGGAGAACAGGAGCCACCTGCGGGAGTGATGGGGCTGCATCCGCTGGTCCGGTCGATTCGCGGTGGTGGTGTGACCGTCGGAGGGTGGCTCCCACCAGCGGCGCG
Source organism: Micromonospora sp. MH33 (assembly GCF_003013775.1). Taxonomy (NCBI): domain Bacteria; kingdom Bacillati; phylum Actinomycetota; class Actinomycetes; order Micromonosporales; family Micromonosporaceae; genus Micromonospora; species Micromonospora sp. MH33. Next base: position 39,776 of record NZ_MUYZ01000005.1, on the reverse strand, counting down.
CGGTGTGGCTGTGTGCGAGCAGAAGCAGGTAGCGGTCCGGCCGCCAGCCGGTGGCCGTGAGCCTGGCGTGCTCGTAGGCGAGGACCTCGCCGCTGGCCGGGTGCAGGATCAGCAGATGACGCTCGCTGCCGTCGCGGCTGGTGGTGGCCACGCCGATGCCGCCGCGGCCAGCGCGGTCAACTGTGTGGGGGTAGGCGAGCAGCCCGGGCGTGTCGGCGAGGACGGCGAGGCTCAGTGCCCGCCCGGACCGCGGCGGGCTGCGCCAGGTGGCCAGCATGGCCAGGCCGACGAGCACCTGCTGCGTGGGATCGATCTGTTGAGGTTGTCGCGTGACTCGGCTACGCAACCAGTCGGCGCTGACGAACACCTGCTGCAGGCCTTGGTCGTGCAGCCACCCTGGCGCCCACCAGTCGACCGCTGTGGCGGTCCACCGGCCGGAGTATTCGTTGACCATCTCGGCGCCGGAGTCGTCCTCGGCATACCAGCGCACGACATCCCGTGTGGTGGTCTGTCCGGTCGCGCCGTCGATTTGCCAGGCGCGGTGTCGCACCAGGTCGAACCGTCCCTGTGCCTGGTCGCACGTCGCCGCGCCGATGTGCAGGGCGAGCTCGCGCAGGACGGACGCCGCCGGCCGCGGATAGGCCAGAACGGTGGTGCTGGCGTCCGACGGCGGTGCGGGAGCGAACCCATCGCAACCGCTGCCGGTGCTGGTGAGCAGGACTGGCCCCGGCAGGCGTACCGGGGTGGGTAGCGCCGTCGTGGCCAGGGCGGTGGCTAGCCCAGCGGCGCCGGCGGCTGCCAGTGCGCGGTCAAGGCACGTGGGTGAGCGCATGTGTGACGGATCCTTACGGGTGCGAAGGTGCGGTGGTGGCCGTCGTACCGGGCACGGCGGCCACCACCGGCGGGACGATCAGCTGGAGTTGGTGTTCCGGATCGGGCGGCCGGCGCGGGTCATCGGCCAGAGCGTCGGCGCGCCGGGCAGTCCGATCGGCAGGCCGGCGTGGTAGCCGTGCTCGCACAGCAGGTCCCGTGCCGCTGCGGTCGTGACGACGCCGTACACGGGGTGGCCGACGGCGTCGACGACCTGGTGGTGCTCGCGCAGCAGTTCGCCAGCGATGTGCCATCCGTAGGCGGGATGCACCGCGAGCCACGACAGCCAGTGGTGCGGCGCCGCTGACCCGTAGCCGCGTACGGCGGCGTGCAGCTGGCCGAACCGGTTCGCTGACCGGCCCGCGAACGTCGTCAGGTGGTAGTCGCCCAGCGCCCAGCGCTCCGCGTCCAGATCGTGGCGCCGCCACACCGCGATAGCCGACCAGTCCAGCGTGACGTAGACGTTGCCCGTCTCGATGGCGTGGTCGACCTCGACGGCCAGCAGCCGGTGCAGCACGTCCGGCCGCTCCTTCGGATCCGGCACCAGCCACTCCGCGACCGGGTCGCGTCGTAGCGCGTCGACCAGCAGCGCGGTGGCCGCCGCGACGTCGGTCGGTCCGGCCTGTCGTACATGGGTGCTCATGGCGGACGCGGTCACAGCGACCGCAGGTGCAGCGACGTCGGCGGCGGGAACGACGAGCGCGCGCCGCCGTTGAGCTGCGCACGCCACATCGGCCAGAACTGCGGTCCCGACGACGTGGGTCGCATCGGCGGGCCGGCCTCGTAGCCGTGGCGCCGGTAGAGGTCACGGTTGCGGGGATCGCTGGCCTCCAGATACGCCGGCAGGTTCTCGGCGTCGACGTCCTCATGGGCCTCGGCGAGCAGCGCGGACCCGACGCCCTGCCCCTGCCAGGCCGGGGCTACGCCGATGTAGGCAAGGTAGGCGTGCGGCAGACGCGGGTGGCGGGCCTCGAACATCGCGTCGAGCAGGAGGAACTTCGGCGCGTACTTGCCGATGGCCTCCTCCAGCCCGAACACGTGGTCCGGCACGGGCGACGGCGTCTCGTCGCGCCGATACCAGATCGCGGCGCCGGACAGGTCGCTGGTGGTGTCGACGCGGCCGTAGCGCATGCCCAGCTCGAGCATGAACCGGAAGTAGCCGGTGAACACCTTCAGCCGGTCTGCGGGCTCGGGGACGGCCCATTCGGCGACCGGTCCGGTCGAGAACGCCTCGGCCAGCACGGGCAGCAGCGCCGGCAGGTCGGCGTGCCTGGCCGGGCGGACGGTGAGGTCGGTGCGTGTCGTGGACATGGGCGCTCCTCAGACGGGCATGCGGACGGAGTCGGTGGTACGGAGCGGGGCCGCGGCGCTGTCGGCGCCCAGCCCGATCGCGCGGTAGACGTCGGGCCTGCTGGACCGCAACGTGAACGCCCACCCGAGCCCGAGCAGCGCGGCGACCGCGTAACCGGCCGGGAACCACCACCGCAGCGGGTTGGTCGGCTCGACCCCGAGCAGAGCGTCGAACTGGCGGACGGTGACGACCAGGATCGACCCGAGCGCGAGGGCAGACAGGAAGGGCGCGACCGCTGTTCGCCAGGGTCCATCGCCGTGGACGGTCCGGCCGAAGAACGCGACCACGGCCACGCTGGTGACCGTCATCAGGATCAGCACCCCGAGTGCGCCCATCGACGTGAGCCAGAAGAACAGGTGCACGATCGGGTCCGCGTCGGCCAGGACGTACCCGACGAGCACCACCGCGGCGATGGCGGTCTGGAGCATGGAGCCGGCTTTCGGCGCTCCGGTGCGCCGGCTGGTCCGTCCGAGCGCGGCCGGCAGCACCCGCTCGCGGCCGAGCGCGAAGGCGTACCGGGCGACCGTGTGGTGGAAGCTGAGTAGGGCGGCGAACAGGCTGGTGATGAACAGCCACCGGCCGAGGGTGACCAGCGACGAGGTGAGGTGTGGGGACACGAGGTTGAAGATGAGGTCGGTGCCCTCGGTCTGGGCGGCTGCGACGATCTGGTCGGGCCCGGTGGCGACGGACATCGCCCACGCCGACAGCCCGTACAGCAGGCCGGTGACCGCCACGGCGATGTACGTGGCCCGGGGCACCGTGCGCTGAGGGTCCTTGGTTTCCTCGGCGAACACCGTGGTGCCTTCGAAGCCGACGAACCCGGCGATGCCCGTGACGAGGGCGGCGCCGATGCCCGGGCCGATCAGGTTGCTCGGGGCGAGGGTGTCGAAGCTGACGCCGAGATCGTTGACGGGTCGGGCGACCATCACACCGTCGTAGACCAGGGCGATCGCGCACTCGGCAACCAGTAGGAGGGCGAGGACCTTGCCGTTGAGGTCGATGCGCAGCAGGCCGAGCACGGCGATCACCGCGCAGGCGCACAAGGCGCACAGCCACCAGGTGGTGCCCCAGCCGTACCGGTCGTTGAGGAACCCGGACAGGACCGCGCCGAAGACGCCGTACAGGCCGATCTGCATGCTGTTGTAGGCGAGCAGAGCGACGATCGCGGCGGCGACGCCGGCCGGTCTGCCGAGGCCCCGTGTTACGTAGGTGTAGAACGCTCCGGCGTTGACGATCCGGCGGGACATGGCCACGTAGCCGACGGCGAACAGGGCGAGCACTGCGGCGACCACCAGATAGGCCAGGGGGATGCCGAGCACGCCGGTGACCGCGTATCCGGTGGTCGCGCCGCCGGCGACGGCCGTCAGCGGCGCGGCGGCCGCCACGACGAAGAACACGACGGCGGGGATGCCGAGTCGGCCGCGGGCCAGCACGGCGGAGACGGTGTCAGGACGAGATGAGGACATGGGGGGATCGGTCCCTCTCATGGGCTTGAATGGGTGGAAGGGGTAGCGCGGGCCGCAGCCCGTGGTCAGGTGCGGTGGCTGAGGACGGCGTGGCCGATCGCTGTGTCGAGGTCGGCGAGGAGGTCACGCATCGGCTCCGGGGCGGCCGCCAGCAGCCGCCGCAGGTGCGCGCCGGCCGCGTACGGGGCGCCGTCGAGGATGAACTGGTCCAGGCGGCAGGACGCGGCGATGCCGGCCAGCGCGAGGTCGAACGGTTCCAGCTGCTCGTACCGGCGCAGCTTCTGCGACAGCCGGGCCCACGACCAGGCGGCCACGTTGATGTCGGTCGGCACGTGCACGGTGACGTTGCCGAGCACGCCGAACAGGCGGCGCTGCTGTTGAGGCTCGACCTTGCCGGCTTGGAACAGCCGCTGCGCGACCTGGTCGTGCGCCGTCTCGGCGAGGTAGGCCAGCCACACGCGGGTGGCGGTGTGCTGCGACTCGGCGACCAGCCGGTCGAGGACGAGGTGTTGCAGCCAGTCGGCCGGTGGCCGGGCGTCGAGGACGAACAGGCTGCCCCGGTCGAAGGTGATGTGGCCGGCGCCTGCCAGCTCGCCGAGTAGCCCGGCGGCGAGGCCGTGCCGGATCGCGCTGTCGTGCAGCCGCGGTCGGCCGGTCTGGTCGTCGTGGGCGATGAGGAAGAACTCGTCGGCCAGCAGCACGGGCGTGTGCGGGCCTGATCGTGCGGGCCGGTGGCGGCCGGCGGGCTCCGGGTGCATGTGCACGGGCTGGCCGTCGGCTGTGCCAGGGGGTGTGGTCACCGCTGCTGGCCTTCCTCGGTCATGGTTTTCACGGGTTTGGGGGTGCGGAGCTTGTCGAGGACCTGACGCCCGCCGGGGTGCCGGGTGAGTTCCTCCAAGGCCCAGGTTCTCTGGGAGCAGGTGCCGCCGATGCAGTGCCAGCAGGTGCCGCCGTCGACGTGCTGGAGCGCGGTTCGGCGGGCGGCGTCGAACCGGTCGGCGGGGCGGTCGCTCTCGTCCACGGCGGTCACCGGGCAGAGCGGGGACGACCCAGTCCGCGCAGGCGTTGGCGCAACGGCGGTCGGGCCGGCGCCGGAGCGCGGTCGAGGGCCACCCAGAAGGCGTGATTCGCCTCGGCCAACTCAGTGGCCGGCGGGCGGCCCAGGCCGTCGGCGCCGGCAAGGTGGCAGCCGCCATGGTTGCTGTAGAGAGTGGCGGCTCCCTCGCAGTCGATGCCGAACGGCGCGAAGGCCCGGTCGTCGGCCGGAGTGAACCACTTGATGCGCCTCATTGCCACCACCTCCCTGTGAAGGAACCGCGGTCGGGCCCTCCCCGGCACCGACCGCGCTCCCCGGTCCGGTGGGTGCAGAGACCGCCCGTGCTGGGGGGACCAAGGCGAGCCCTGCACCCGGCTCATGTGCGGGACTGCTCCCGCAGGTACTGCGTGACCCGGGCGGCCGACTGTCCGGCCTGCTCGACGAGGGTGAGCAGCGGCGAGTTGGTCTGCTTCTCGCGCAGCTCACGGACGTCGGCAGCTCGGTCGAGGGCGGCCAGGTGGGTACGGGCGGCGTCGAGGGCGCGGTTGACGCGCTCCATCTCCCGCGCCGCCTCGCCTGCCTGAACGCTCATCGGTGCCCCCATGGTGATCATTACCCAACCGTCCGTAACGTTGGATTCATACCAACCATTCCAGTGGAGTGCGACACAGTCAAGGCCATCCCGTTAGATTGGTTGGGACGACATGAGGGAGGGTGTGGGCGTGGCCCAGCAGCCGAAGTACCGCCAGATCGCCGCCGAGCTCCGGGAGCAGATCGTCTCGGGCGCTCTGCGCGTCGGCGACCGGCTTCCGACCGAGCCGCAGCTTCAAGAGCAGTACGGCGTCTCCCGCAACACCGTCCGTGACGCGACCGCGCTGCTCGTCAACGAGGGCCTGGTCGAGTCCGTGCCCGGCCGCAGCGGCGGCATGGTTGTCCGCAAGAAGGTCACCTTGACCTTCCACGCCCACCGCGCGGAGATGCCCGGTCCGACAGCCGAGACTGACGCCTGGCGGTCCGAGGTCGAGCGCCAGGGCTACGAGGCGTCCCAGGACTTCCGGCTGACGATCGAGGTGCTCCCCGCGGAGCTGGCCGAGCGGCTGCACGTGGAGCCAGAGTCTGCGGCCGTTCTGCGCCGTTGCGTCCGGTACATCAACGGGGAGCCGTCCTCGATCCAGGACACCTACTATCCGATGGACCTGGCCAACGAGGTCTCCGAGCTGCTGTCACCGAAGGACATCCCGCAGGGCACCACACGGCTGCTCGCCGAGCGTGGTCACGCGCAGGTCGGCTACTACGACGAGTACGTCTCCCGGATGCCAACGCCCGAGGAAGCCGCCACGCTCCGGTTGCAGCCCGGCACGACGGTCCTTCTGCACATCCGCACCGGCTACACCGCGAAGCGGCCGGTCCGGGTCTCCATCAACGTGTTCGCCGGCGACCGGAACCGGATCGTCAGCACCCACGGCGACGCCAGTGTCATCGCCACGTTCCGGCCGGAGGAATCGACAGAATGATCATCACGCCTGCCCGGCTGAGCGACGTCGACGTCATCATGAGCTGGCGACGCGAGCGCGTCGCCTGGCTCGCCGCCCGGGGCGAGGAGCAGTGGTCGATCCCGCTACCGCGCTCCGCCGTGGCGTCGACGGTCTCGGCCGGGCAGACGTGGATGGTCTGGGACGGCGACGACCCGATCGCCACGATCACCTTGACCGCGTACGTGGACGTCGACAACCTGTGGAAGCCCGACCGCGACCCCGAGGCCCTGTGGTACCCGGAGGACGACCCGGCCGACGCCCTGTACGCGGCGAAGATGATGATCCCGCTGCGCTACGCCGGCGAGAACCTGGGCGGCGAGATGCTGGACTGGGCCGGCGGCCGCGCCTACGAGGCCGGCCTGACATGGCTGCGGCTGGACTCCTGGACCACGAACCACCGGCTGCACGACTACTACCGGCGGCAGGGCTTCCGGCACGTCCGCACCGTCGAGTCCCGGGTGTCCGGCGCCTGCTTCCAGCGGCCATCCCAGCCGTACACCAGCGGCCAGCTCAAGACCGAGGGAATCTGACCGGCACACCGGGTCCGCAACCCGCCCCGGCGCGCCCTCTCCGCCGTGTGAAGGGCCAACCTTTAGCCTTCCGCCATGCCCATCACACTCCCATTCAGGTGGTTCGCTGACCGGCCAGCGCCGGCCGTCACCGTGGTGCAGGTCTACGGCTGGCTGTTCGACGACCACGGGCGCGTGCTCGTGCAGGACACCCCAGACGGTCACAACCTCCCCGGCGGCAGTCCCGAGCGGGGCGACGCCGACGCGGCGGCCACCCTGCACCGGAAGCGCCGAGGAGTCACAGGTACGCCTCACCGATCCGGTGCTCCTCGGGCACGAGCTTGCCGGCGAATACGCTTATCTGCGCATGGCAGCGCGGATCGTCGGGTTCGACCCCCGCCGCCCGGACCCGGACGGCGGTCGCCTGCTCGGCCGCCGGCTGGTGCCCGTGACCGACGTGCCGCTCCTGCTCGGCTGGGGAGAGTCAGGAGCGGAGCAGGCCGTTCTAGCCGCCCGTGTCGCCGAGAGCAGGTGGATGCTGCCGGTGTGGTCGCACACCGCCCCGCCGGTCGCCGTCGACTAGCGGACCGCCCACGGCGCGACCGTACGCAGGAAGCGACCCACGGCGGCGTCATGGTCGAAGCGAGAAGTCAGCGCGTCCTGGCCCGCCCGGCGCATCCGGTCCCGCTGCTTCGGAGTGGTGGCCAGCGCCCGGTCGATCGCCGCGGCAAGCGAATCCGGCCGCCCCGGCTCGGCGGTGAAGCCGGTAAGCCCATCGGTTACCTGCTCGGCCAGCCCGCCAGCCGTGGTGGCCACGACGGGCGCGGCGCCAGCGGCGAATGCTTCGAGGGGGATCCGGCCGAACGGTTCCTGCCGCGAAGGCACGACCACGGCACGGAGGCCGGGATGGGCAAGCAGCGTTCGTAGCCGCGGGTCGAACCGTGTATGGAGGCTGACGTCGACACCCAGCTCTGCCGCCCGATCGGCAAGCTGCCGCTGGTACGGGCTGGCTGACTGGCTGTCGGTCACCGCAGCGAGCACCAGGTGCGGCAGACGCCCGCCCGGATAGTCACTGCGGAGCAGCGCCAGGGCGTCGAGGAGGTCCTCGAACCCCTTGTACGGCTCCGCGCGGCCCAGGGCCAGCAGGAAGTCAGCGCGCCCTGCGGCGGGCACCAAGTCGTCGGCTGGCGGCAGCGCGCGACGCTCGTCGGCGGTGAGCCCGTCGGGCAGGTCGATCAGCGCGCCGGCTGGCACCGCAAGCTCTTCCTGTAGGTGCCGGCGCATGTACGCGGAGATCACTCCGACCCGCGCGCCGCCGGCGACGGCAGCCGCCAAGCCCCGCCGCTCGTAGTCGACACGCTCGCTGTTGTCCGGGTCGTGCTGCAACGCACTCGACCGGGGCACGTACGTCAGGTGCGGCAGGTAGGTCGACGGCAGATGCATGGCGACGCCCGAGAACGGCACATCGAAGGCGACGACAGCAGGCGGTTCGTCGAGTCGGGCTGCGATGTCGGACAGGACCCGGCCGGTGTCGTCGGCGAGGTGCTGGAACGCGGCGAGCCCACCGAATCGGGTGACCCCGTCGGTGCCGTTGCTCAACGGCGCGACGTGGGCGCCGACGGGGCGCAGCATCCGCGCGGTGTCACCCGCCCACTGTGCGTCGTACTCAGGGCTGGCGGGTGCGAGGTAGACCGGCGCGACCACCAGCGGCACGCGAGGCGCGAGGTGCCGGACCGTCGCGCGGAGGAACGCCCGGTTGGCGTACCCGGCACCGGTACCCGCACCGTAGAACCCGTCGTGGACGCAGACGATGAGGCCCCGGGCCATCACGACGCCGCCAGCAGTGCAGTAACGTGCCGGCGAATCACGCCGAGGTCGACGGCCGGCAGCCAATGCCACGACGCGGCGCGTAGCTCGGCGGCCAACGCCGGGTGCACACGGCCGATGGCGGCCGCCGGGTCGCGGTAGAACACGGCCAGCTTGGCAAGGCCGGCTCGTGTGCTCCACGGGTGGCCGGGGGTGAGCCGATCGACGCGGCGGGCGATGCTCGTCTCGGGGGCGCAAGCGACGATGAGGTACGCGTCGGGGACGGTGAGGTGCCCAGCCGTCAGGTGCCCATGGGCCCACGACGCGCGGGCGGCGAGTAGAGCCCGGTCGCCCAGCGAAGCCGCGTACGCGAGTGCGGAGAGCCAGTCCCGGTCGCTGAGCACGGACCCATTCATCCGTGCTGCGGTGACCTGCTGGTGCTTAATGAGCCAGTTCGCCTGGTGCGCGTTGTCGTCGTCGACGTGCGGGTGTCGTCGGACCGGGATTGTGGCGCCGCCCGGGGTGGTGTATTCGCCGACGACCGTGTGGCCGGCGGCGGCGAGGGTGTCCGCCGTGGTGGTCTTCCCGGAGCCGGGCATGCCTTCCAGGACGACGAATCGGCCCGCCCGGGGGCGAGGGCTAGAAGAGCGCTTCGGGGACGTGCTGCTGGTCATGAGTTCCTGCCAGGTTGAGAGGGCGCATCGGAGGCGCAGCGGCGCCGCGGACGTCCGCGCGGGTGAGATTCCAGCCGGCGAGCGTGCGTACGTTCAGCAGGCCTGGACCGGCGATCGTGTCGAGGATGAGGTCGTTGCCAGCCACGGCGCTGATCCGCCCGACGAGCGTGGCCCCGTCACGAAGTGCCCCGATCTCCCGAGCGGGCAGAGCAGGCGGCGCGGTCAGGCCGTAGGTAGCGGCGAGATCGTGTATACGCGGCTGCCGCACGGTGAGCTGGGCGTCCCCGGAGATCTGAGGCACGGCGCGGTGCCATGCCTCACGGAGCTGCTCCACGCGCTGCTCCGGAGTGCCGAGACGCCACCACGCGCTGACCTTGCGGTCACGGCGGACGAACTCGCTGACCTCGCCGAGCCCGCTGATCAGCCGTTCGGCGCGGCGTACCGCCGGTAGCGGCCCTTCGGCGAGCCAAGTGAATGCGAGGGCGGCCTGTTCGGTGAGCCGGTCGCTGCCGCGTTCCAGGGCGGTGAGCCCCACCTTGATCAGCCCACTGTCGAACCAGGCGAGGTACAGCCCGAACGTGCGAGGGTCGGTGAGGTCGTCTCCTCGAGCGAACCGGCGACCGGGGTCGGCGGCTTGGCACGGCGGGCACTGGGTACCGGTGGCGTCCAGCACGATGTGGTGCCGGTGGGGGCACAGCTGCTGGCGGAGGCTCTGGCGGTTCCACGTGCCGATGCATCGGCGGGGCCCATGCAGGTTCCAGCCGACGAGCTGCCCGAGCGCGAGGGGCTGGTGGCGGATGGTGCCGTCCGAGGCGGCCAGCGCCAGGGTCGCGCTACCCGAAGTCCAGACGAGTCCGGTACTGAGCAAGGCGTTGGTCGGCTGCGGCACGGTCGTACCTCCCGTACAGGTCGTCGCGGGTGTTTTCGCTGATCAGGTGCGCCAGGTCGCAGAGTGCGTCCCCCGGAGAGTCCGGCATGTGGAGGTGGTTGCGCAACACGTCGCCGCCGGCGAGTCGCGCCCGGATGCCCAGCTTCAGGTCCTTGGGGTTGCGGGCGGCGTCGCCGTCGAGCAGCAGCGCGTACACGGTCACCGGGGCGCTGGTGAGGTACTCGTCCTGCCGGGCGACGTACTCGGCTCCATAGGCGTCCGGGTAGAGCCGGCGAGCGTCCGACGAGGTCAACCTCTTGGATGCGACGGCGGTGACGAGGTGGTCGCCGCGGAGCGCACGCAGAACCCCGGGTGCGTCGCCGCCGGGTTTGACCATGGCGACGCTGGCGCGCAACGGTGGCCAGTCGACGTCGCCGCCCGGCGTCCGCATCCGCTTCGCCCATTCAACCAGGCAGCCGCAAGAGCTCTGGGTCAGCGAGTCCGGGTGCCTAACCGGCCGGGCCTTCGTCAGGGGTCGCCGCCATGGTCAAGCACCGTTCGCACGCGCCAGGCCGCGCCCACACCTTCAGCCCGAGTTCAGGTGCAGGAGTCTGGGTGCGGTAGCAGACCCACCAGGTGTCCCAAGGGTTATCGGCGAGGACGGGTGCCACAGGCGCGCCGATCATGGCTGACTCGGTGACGTAGGCGAGCAGCGCGGCGACCTTGACTCGGTATGCCGGGGCGGTCATCCGCGCAGCCTCCGCACCGTGGCGGAAACATCGGGGGCTTCCGCCAGCTCCAACTCCGCCCAGCGCAGTCCTGGCATCGGGGCGTGCAGCAGCACCTGGTCGATGAGGTGCCCGGCGATCGCCTCCGTGGTGGTGTTGGCCACCGGCAGGACGGTCACCGCGCGCGCGGGCAGGACGTAGTCGCCGAACCCCACCCGGGCCGGGACGCTCAGGTCGACGTCCGCCGCGCGGCCGGCGACGAGGGTGCGTCGACGCAGCGGCGCGATGACCCGGCGCAGGGTGCTCTTCACCGGTCCGAAGTCGGTGACCATGCCGTTGTCGTCAGGCTCCCCGGCCAGGCGCAGCGTGACCACGAAGGTGTGCCCGTGCAGGGGCTCGTAGACGTCGGCGTGCAGTCCGGCGTGGGCGGCGCAGAAGCTGAATGGCTGGCGGTCCTGTGGAAGCAGCGCGACCGCCGCCGCGAGGAGTTCACTGTCCAGCACGAGCGGGTCGAGATGCTCTACAGCAGCGCCAACCCCTACGCCTGACCTCCCTCGTCAAGACTCGGTTGTCCGCGTTTGCGCGGACCTCATGGTCCGCGCGAACGCCTCCTCCCAGATGGGCAGCACATCGCCGCGTTCGGCGTGGCTGACACCCGGGTATCGACACGACCGAACTGATCCTCCAGGTCGTCTTCGCCGCGATCGGCATGTCCGTCGCCGCCGGCGCTACGGCCGACGCCGCCTCTGACCCCCAATAGTCGCCCTCGCCGCCGGCCTCGCAGGGCCTGGCGAAGAGGGCGTTTCACTCGCTGTCGGCGAAGCGTTCCACGTTGTCGATCGGTCCGACGATGAGGATCAGGTCGCCGTAGGCGAGCACGGTGTCCGGGGTGGCATGAGTGAACTCGGGTCGTCGGCCCATCGGTGGAGCCTGTGGTTTGACCGCGACCACCGTGATGCCCCACCGGCTGCGCACCCGGGAGTCGCGCAGCGACACGCCGACGACATCGCGCGGCGGAGTGGTCTTCACGACGGCGAAGTCGGCGTCGACCTCGACGTAGTCGAGGATCCGACCGGAGAGCAGATGGGCCACCCGTTCGCCCATGTCGTGTTCTGGCGCGACGACCTTGTGGGCGCCGACTCGGGTGAGGATGTGCCGGTGCTGGTCGCTGACCGCCTTGGCCCAGATGTCGGGGATGCCGAGTTCGGCCAGCAGGCTGGTGGTGAGGATGCTGGCCTGGATGTCCGTGCCGATCGCCACGACGGCGCGTCGGAACTCTGCCACCCCGAGTTGTCGCAGCGCCTCGATGTCGGTGGAGTCGGCCGTGACCACGTGCGGCAGGCGGCCGGACATCGCCTGCGCCACCTTCGGCCGGTGGTCGATGCCAAGCACTTCGGTGCCTCGGCTGACCAGTTCCAGGGCCAGGGCACCGCCGAAGCGGCCCAATCCGACGACCACGACGGGTTCGGTCATGTCAGCCAACGATCGTCCTTTCCTCAGGCAGTTCGTAGCGTCGGGTGCGGTCCCGCAGCGCCAGCGCGGTGGCCAGGGTGAGCGGCCCGATCCGGCCGGCGAACATCAGCACGACCAGCAGCAGGTCCGCCTGCGGTGGCAGGCTGCCAGTGATCCCGGTGGACAGCCCGACGGTGGCGAAGGCCGACACCACCTCGAACAACACCCGCTCAAGACCGTGCGGCGTGATCGCCACCAGGGCGAAGGTCGCGGTGACCACGGCGCCGACGCTCAGCAGCGCCATCGCGAGCGCCTGCCGCTGGTTGCTGGGCGGGATGCGTCGCTGCCCGACGTTGACGTGGCTCTCGCCGCGCATCTCCGACCAGAGCACGAAAGCCAGCAGCCCGAACGTGGTGACCTTGATGCCGCCGGCGGTGCCGGCGCTGCCGCCGCCGATGAACATCAGCACGTCGGTGGCGAGCAGACTCTCGGGGCGCATGGCGGCAATGTCGAGGCTGTTGAATCCGGCGGTACGGGTCATCGCCGAGGCGAAGAACCCAGCCAGGAGCTTCTCCGGGCCACTTAACGGGCCCAGCGTGTCCGGGTTCGTGAACTCCGTGATGGTCAGCACGGCCATGCCGAGCACCAGCAGGGCCACCGTGAGGGTGACGGTCAGGCGGGTCATGACCGACCACAACGCGGGCCGCCGCCAGCACCGGGCGAGCTCGAACACGACGGGAAAGCCCAGGCCGCCGAGGATCACCGCGCCGGCGACGGTGAGGCTGATCCACGGGTCGGTGACGTAGCCTACGAGGCTGTCCGCGTTGGTGGAGAAGCCGGCGTTGTTGAACGCTGACACCGCGTGGAACACCCCGTGGTAGATCGCCGGCCCCGCCGCTTCGTCGTAGCCTGCGGCGAATCGCAGCGCGAGCGCCACGGCCACGACGGTCTCGCTGGCGAGGCTGAACAGCACGATTCGCCGGACCACTCCTCGTACGTCGGTCAGATCCAGGCTTTTGGTCTCGGCCTGCGCGAGGAACCGGGCCCGCAATCCCAGACGCCGTGACACGAGCACGGTGAACAGGGTCGCCAGCGTCATGATGCCCAGCCCACCGGCCTGGATGAGTAGCAGGATGACCACCTGCCCGAATGACGACCAGTAGCTGCCTGTGTCGACCGTCGCCAGACCGGTGACGCACACCGCCGACGTCGCGGTGAACAGCGCGTCGACCAGCGGCGCCCGCTGCCCCGACTGGGTGGCCACCGGCAGCGACAGCAGTCCGGTGCCCACCGCGATGGCCGTGCCGAACCCGAGGGAGATCATCTGGGCCGGATGCCGGAACCGGGTGCTGCTCCGTTGCCACACCGGCCGTCGCGTGATCAGGGCCATGACGAACCTGTCCGCCCCGGTCCTGCTGCCGGCGTCCTCTGCCACGCCTGTCGTGCCCGCATCACGCCTGGATCCTGCCACGACCCTACCCGGCGGCGATCACCAGCGATGGCCCCTCGCGACGCCGGGAGCGGCCCGAGCGAGGGGCCGATATGATCGGCGGGCTCCATGGCGCGCCGGGAAGTCTGGTCGGCACCGTAACCCGTCGTGCTCGCTGGAGGGTCACCCGTGCTGCTGCTCTGCTTCGCCGCCGTCCTGCTCGCCGCGGTGCTGCTGTCGGCCCTCGCGCACCGCACGATCCTGTCGACCGCGGCGTTGTTCCTGGTGGCCGGGTTTGTCCTGGGCGAGGGCACCACCGGGGTGCTGCACCTGCACGCGGACTCGCCGATCGTCGCGCAGCTGGCCGAGCTGGCGCTGTTCGCGGTGCTGTTCACCGACGGCATGCGCGTCGGTTGGGCGGACCTGCGGTCGGCGTGGCGGCTGCCCGGCCGGGCGCTGGGCTGGGGGCTCCCGCTGACCCTGCTGGTCACCGCCGTGCTGGGGCACTATGTGGCCGGACTGGGCTGGGCGGAGGCGCTGCTGATCGGCGCGATCCTCGCGCCGACCGACCCGGTGTTCGCGGCCGCGCTGGTCGGCAACGACAAGGTGCCCGCGAGGTTGCGGCACCTGCTCAACGTCGAATCCGGCGTCAACGACGGCTTGGCGCTGCCGTTCGTGGTGGTGCTTCTCGCGGTCGCGGCCGGCTCGGACGACCTGCACCTGGGGGAGTTGGCCACCGAGCTGGCCGTCGGGCTGGCGATCGGCGTCCTCGTGCCCCTCGCCGCGATCGCGCTCGAGCGGAGCCGGTTCTTCGCTGCCTCGGCCGCGTATGCGCCGCTCAACGGTGTGGCGATCGGGCTGCTGGTGCTCGCGCTGGGAAAGGCGACGCACGGCAACTTGTTCCTGGCCGCGTTCGCCGCCGGCATCACCGTGGCCACCTTCGGGCCACGCGAGCGGTCCGCGTTCGAGCACTTCGGGGAGAACGTCGCCGAGCTGCTGAAGCTCGCCGCGCTGCTGGTCTTCGGGGCGCTGATCTCGGTGGAGTTCCTCGGCGACATCTCCTGGACCGGCTGGGTGTTCGCCGTCCTGGCCATCGTGGTCGCCCGGCCGATCGCGTTGTGGATCTCGTTCCTGCGCTCCGGGCTGAGCCTGCGGGAGCAGGCCGCCGCGATGTGGTTCGGGCCGAAGGGCTTCGCCTCGGTCGTCTACGGGCTGCTGGTGCTGGAGTCCGGCATCGGCGCCGCGGACGAGGTGTTCCATCTGGTGGCGTTGACGATCGTCATCTCGATCCTGGCGCACTCCTCGACCGACGTGCTGGTGGCGCGGGCGTTCGATGACACTCGGGACATCCCGAGCTGGCACGGCGTGCTGCGCCGTGTGCGGCGCCGGGCAGCGCTGCCCCGACCGCGCGCCGACCGCCGCGCCGCAGCGGGTGGATCCGGGGTCGACGACGGCGCGGGCAGTCAGGCGAGCACGAAGTAGCGCAGCCACAGGTACGGCACGGCCAGCCCGACGGTGACCAGGGAGACCAGGATGCCGTACCGGGTGAACTGCCAGAAGGTGATCCGCTGCCCGGCGCGTTCGGCCAGACCGAGCACCACCACGTTCGCCGACGCGCCGACTGCGGTGGCGTTGCCTCCCAGGTCCGCGCCGAGCGCGAGGGCCCACCACAGCACGCGGGACTGCTCGCCGCCGCCCTGGGCGTGGACCAGGTCGGCGACGACCGGGCTCATGGTCGCCACGTACGGGATGTTGTCCACGATCGCGGACAGCGCCGCGGATCCCCAGAGCAGCACCATGGACGCGGGTAGCAGCCGGCCGTCGGTGGCGTCGATCGCGGCGTGGGAGATCTGCTCGACGACACCGGTGTTGACCAGGGCGCCGACCATGATGAACAGGCTGGCGAAGAAGACCAGGGTGGGCCATTCGATGTCGCGGCTGATCTCTGCGGCGTCCAGCCGGGACAGCGCCAGTAGCAGCAGGCCGCCGAGCAGGGCGACCACCGCGGGTTCCAGCTGCAGGGTGGTGTGCAGGACGAACGCGGCGGTCACCGCGGCGAGCACGGCCAGGCCGAGCACCAGCAGCCGGCGGTTGCGGATGGCGTCGCGCTCGTGCAGGGCGGCGATCTGCGCGGCCCGCTGCGGGTCGTAGCGGAACGCTGAGCGGAACAGCACCCGGCACAGTACGAGGAAAACCACCAGCAGCAGCACCACGAACGGCGAGAGGTGGACCAGGAAGTCGTTGTAGGTCAGCCCGCCCCGGCTGCCGATGATGATGTTGGGTGGGTCGCCGACCAGTGTCGAGGTGCCGCCGATGTTGGAGGCCATCGCCTCGGCTATGAGGAACGGCGCCGCCGGCACGTCGAGCCGCTCGCAGACCAGGAAGGTGACCGGGGCGATCAGCAGGACGGTGGTGACGTTGTCCAGCGCCGCCGACGCGACCGCCGTGATCACCACGAGGATCACCATCACCCGGTACGGTCGGCCCCGGGCGCGCTTGGCGGCCCAGACGGCCACGTACTCGAAACCGCCGGTGCGTTTGAGCACGGCGACGATGAGCATCATGCCGACCAGCAGGAAGATCACATTCCAGTCGATGCCGGCCTGCTCGGAGAAGAACGCGTGGGCGGTGTCGGTGGCGCCGATCAGGAACATCACCGCCGCCCCGCCGAGCGCCGCGGCGACCCGGTGGATCTTCTCGGTGGCGATCAGCACGTACGCGACGGTGAAGACGGCCATCGCCGCCCAGGCCACCCCGGTCACGCGGCCAGCATCCGGTCGAGCAGCGCGTCCAGGGTGATCCCGCCGATCATCGGCTCCCGGGGCGCGGCCACGGCCACCAGGGGGCTGCGCTTCTGCGCCATCACCGCAGCGATCTCGAGCACGGTCGCCTGCGGTTCTACCACCGGCGGTTCGGGATGCTCCTTCGGTAGCAGATCGGCCACCGTACGCCCCTCTGCGCCGCGCAGGAACACGTCCGCCGACGGCTCGTCGATCATCCGCGCCAGGGTCGGGTCCTCCCGGCAGTAGCCGGGGATCACCAGGCGCAGCACCTGGGTGCCGGGCAGGACGGTGACCGGGCAGCCGCGGTCGTCGACCACGATCAGACCCGGCAGGTTGTACTCGGCGAGCAGGCGAGCCGCCTCCAGCACCGACGTGGCTACCGTGATGGTCGGGAAGGGCACGGCCAGGTCTCGGGCTCGCACGATGACTCCTGTGGGTTTTTCGGGACGCGACGGGTCACACGCCGACCAGGCTTCCCGGCACACCGACGATCACCCTAGCGGCCGGAGGCCCCGAACTCACCGGTACACCCGAGCCGACTGCGGCAACCGGTCGGCGCAGTTTCCTGCAGCCACCTGTTCGAAGTGGCAGCAGCGGTCGGCAGTGAACCGACCACACCGCTGCGAACGCCGACGACACCCGGACGCTCATCCTGCTCGGACGGCAGCTCCGTGCCATTCGCCGCACCTGCACGCTGGACCGCGCACGCACCGCAGATCACCACCATGACGAAGGCTGTCGTCCAGCGTCACGACCATGCCGAGCGGCGTCATGGTTGTGTTGCCGACGGTGCCGGACCCCCCGTGTCGGGCGATCCGGCACCGAACTGGCTAGCTGTTCAGGTCACGGCGGTTGAAGGCGGCAACCGCCAAGCCGAGGAAGAGCGCGGTGCCGCCGGCGAGGATCCCGAGGTCGGGCCACTGGAAGCCGTAGCGCAGTGGTTCGGCCGCGATGTAGTAGTGAAAGGGCGAGAGATACTGGAGGACGTCGGCGCCGATCTGTCCGGCGACGGTGTGCGCAGCGTAGGAGAGCACCGCGACGGCGGCGCTGCCGCCCAAAGCGGCGGAGCGGCTTCCAGTAAGCGCGCCGATGGCCAGCGCGATAGCGCCGAACAGGATGGTCAGCAGCGCCAGCGCCGCGCATTGCGCGGCGAACTCGGCGGGACTGATGCTCTGGAGGCGGGCGCCGGGGCGGACCGCCAGCATCGCCAGCCACACCACCCCGGCGATCATCGCGCCGCCAGCGGCCAGAGCGGCGAAGCGGTGCAGCACGAGACAGGTACGGCTGACCGGGTGGGCGACGAGGAGGTCGAGGTAGCCGGATTCCTCGTCGCCGGCGATGGCGCGGGTGCCGACGCTGACGCCGTAGATCACGGCGATCAGCGGGATGATGATGCCGAAGACGCTGGATCCGAGGTATCCGGCCGCCGAGGCGAGGTCGTCCATGCGCAGGGCCTCGCGCAGGCCCGGGGAGAACCCTTGCACCGCCTGACCCATCGCCCCGTCGGCGACCTGCGGGTAGAACCCGGCGTACATGGCACCGACGGCGGCGGTGCCGACGGCGAAACCGGCCAGGCCACGCCGGCCGTCCCAGAGAGTCTTGCTCATGACGTCAGACACGGGTGGCCTCCTTCGCGTCGTTGTCCGTCCCGTAGTAGGCAAGGAACAGCTGTTCCAGATCGGGGGTGGTCGCGCGCAGTGCCACCACCCGGTGACCCGCGAGCAGTCGGATGAGCCTGTCAGGGCTGCCTGCGAGTTGGAACCGCGCCGTGTCCCCGGCGACGGTGAGGCCGCTGACCCCTGCCAGCGCCGCGATCTCCGCCTCCGGTGGCGGGTCCGTGAAGGTGACCTCGACCTCGTGCAGCGTGCTCGCTCGCAGGTGGGCGACCGTGTCGCAGGCGACCAGGCGTCCTGCGCGGATGATGCCAACCCGGTCAGCGACCGCTTCGACTTCGCTCATGATGTGGGAGGACATGAAGACCGTCTGCCCACCGGCCTTCGCCTCCCGGACAAGGTCGAGGAAGGTCTGTTGCACCAGCGGGTCCAGACCCGAGGTCGGCTCATCCAGAATCAGTAGCTCCGGCCGGTGCATGAACGCCTGGACCAGGCCCACCTTCTGTCGGTTGCCCTTCGACAGCGTTTTGATCCGCGCGCTGAGGTCCAGGTCCAGCCGTTCGGCTAGCTCGGTGATGCGGGCCTTCGGGAGGCCGCCGCGCAGGTCGGCCAGGAAGCTCAGGCATTCGTCGACCCGCTGCCGTGGGTTGACCACGAAGTCGCCCGCCAGGTAGCCGATACGCCGGTGCAACGGCACCGCCTGCCGTCGAGGATTCTCTCCGAACACCAAGGCCCTGCCGCTGGTGGGTCGGATCAGGTCCAGCAGCAGGCTGATCGTGGTCGATTTCCCTGCCCCGTTCGGACCGAGATAGCCGAACACCTCGCCACCCGTCACGGACAGGTCCAGGTCGACCAGACCTCGGCGGTTGCCGTAGTCCTTGCCCAGCTTCTCCAGCCGGATCACCTCGCTCATGCCTCGACAGTACCGATATTTCAAAGATTTCTGAAGAGTCAAAGCTGTTAGGGTGGCTTGCGTGACATTCTCACGGGAAGGACGCTGATGACGTCGTTGAGCGAACCGGCTGAACGGCTCGCGCTCACCCTCGCCGAGGGTGGCATGCAGCGCAGCACCGCACGGGTGCTGGCGGCACTGCTGTTCACCGACCAAGAGGCGATGACCGCAGGGGACGTCGTCGACACCCTGGGCATCAGTTCGGGAAGTGTCTCCACGGCTCTGAAGTCCCTGTCGACCGTCGGCTTGATCGAGCGGGTTCCCGCGCCGGGTAGCCGGCGCGACCACTTCCGCGTGCGCGACGGCGCCTGGGCGACCCTCATGTCCAGCCAGAACGCAGTCGTCACCATGATGCGCGACGCCGCTGAACAGGGCATCGCGGCCGCCGGAGCGAACAGCCCGGCAGGGCGGCGGCTGGCGGAGATGCGTGACTTCTACGACTACCTCTGGAAGGAACTGCCAGCCGTCATCGAACGATGGCGGCAAAATCGCAGCGGCTCGTGAGCCCGCCGGAAGCCCGATGGCGAGGGCTTAGCTCGCCTCGCCATCGGTGCGACCCGTCGGGAAACCTCTCTCCTCGCCACGTTGACAGGGGCTGTCAACTGGAACGGGGGACAGGTCTCCCTCACACCCACTACGCTGCACCAGATCGCGGCATAACCCGGTGTCCACATCCCGGGGGGAGATCAACAGGTCGACTCCTGCCTAAGAGGGCGTCTGATTCACGTATTTTGCGGGTGATGTGATCTTCAGATGTCTCGCCAGGTTGGGGTGGTTTCGTCGGTGACCCGTTTGGTGAGGTTGTCGATCATCGCGATGCTGATCATGCTGGCGGAGTTGTTGGGTAGGGCTTCGTAGTCGCGGGCCAGGCGGCGGTGCAGCATGATCCAGCCCAGTGTGCGCTCGACGACCCAACGGCGTTTGACCACCGAGAACCCTTTGACGTGTGGGTCCTTGGCGACGACCTCGACGTCGATGCCGAGGGTGGCGCCGTGTTCGATGACCTTGTTCTTGAAGCCGGCGTCGACCCAGGTCTTGGCCAGGGCCGGGTGGGTGGCTTTGGCTTGGCTGAGCAGGTCGATACCGATGGTGTTGTCGCTGGCGCTGGCCGCGGTGACGATGACGGCGAGGAGCAGACCGAGGGTGTCGGTGACGATGCCGCGTTTGCGTCCGACGATCTTCTTGCCGGCGTCGATGCCCTGGCTGGCCAGGGGTGCGTTGGTGGAGGTCTTCACGCTCCGGGTGTCGATCACACCGGCCGATGGCTGGGCGGCGCGTCCGGCCTTGGCGCGGGCCAGGCCGGTGAGCTCGTAGTTGATCTGGGTGAAGATGCCATCGCCTGTCCAGGCGGTGAAGTAGCCGTAGACCGTCTGCCAGGGCGGGAAGTCATGCGGCAGGTAGCGCCACGCGATGCCGGTGCGGTTGACGTAGAGGATCGCGTTGAAGATCTCCCGCAGGTCGTAGGTGGGTTTGCGTCCCCCGACGCCAGCATCGGTGCGAGCCTGGCGCCAGGCGTCCAGTCGTGGTGCGATCAGCGCCCAGCGGGCGTCGGACAGGTCGGAGGGGTAGGCAGGTCGTTCGGCCATACGGCTTGTCTACTGTGGATCGCGGGTGGATCGCAGTTGGGGTCTGCCGATTCCCGAACTTTGTGAACCAGACACGACCCGCGGATCAAAGCAGGGCATCTCGCATCGGCATCAATCAGGTGAACCTGGCCTCAGTGGTGATCATTCGACCCTGTCGAGGCCTTGCCGACCAGGCCTACGAAAGCAGCAATACATAGCCAGGATGATCAAAACGCCCAGTAAGGGCGTGTCTCAGTTGGTGAGGTTGTGGCCTCGGGCATGATCTTCTATTTGTGGCGGATGTTGTCGAGGTCATGATCCAGACCTGGGCGCCGGAGGACTTGTGGGCGGTTGCGCAGCCGTTGATTCCGGTGGCTGCGAGACGGCCTCAGGGCGGTGGGAAGCGCCGGACTGCCTATTACGTCGAGCCGGGTGCCGGCGTGCTGATCGGCAGATTTCGTCCGCCCGACGACACGCTCACCTGCCGGAGTTGGTGTTGGATTCTGGCGACGAACTCGGCGCGAGGTGTTGGCGTCCGTTCCGGCCTCCAGACCTCCTGCGGCCATTTTCGCCCTTGCGATGCCCCGATCGCACCGCCAACTGCCCCGCATGTGGATGGCCGCCCGGCTGCTCGCGACCAATCCGCCTTATCCCGCAAGGCGGGGACCCCGACGCTTCCGCTTGATCTTTTCCGCGACCGCGTCGGCGGCGTTGCGGTGCAGTTCCTTGGTCACGCTCTGGTAGGTGTCACGGGTCAGAGTGGTCGTGGAGTGGCCGAGTTGCTCGGAGACGACCTTGACGTCCACGCCGGCGTCGAGAGCGATCGTGGCGGCGCTGTGGCGCAGGTCGTGAAGCCGGATCGGGGGCAGCCCCGCTTTGCGAATCAGCTTGCGGAACCGTTGGGTGACGGCGTTGGGATGCCACGGCTTCCCGTCGGGGCGGACGAAGAATAGTCCGGTGTGGGGCCATGCGTCGCCGACGGCGAGTTGCCAGGCGGCCCGGCGGGCCTTGTAGGCGGCAAGGACCTTAACCGTGTCGGCGTCGAGGGCGACGTCGCGGTTCCCGGCCCGGCTCTTCGGCGGCTTCTGGACGGCGGTGTAGCCATGGGTGGCGATCTGGTTGTTGATGGTGGTTTCCCGGCGGTGCAGGCGGACCTCGCTGTCGCGCAGGCCGCAGGCCTCGCCACGGCGGGGCCCGCGGTAGGCCATGTAGTGCCACATCGGGTACAGGTCGGGGGCGTGTTCGGCGGCGTAGTCGAGGAACTGCACAACCTGGGAGTCGGTCCACACCATTACCGGTCCGGGGACCTGGCCGGTGGCCTTCCACCGTTGCACGCGTTCGTCCTCCCACACGATCGGTTGGGGCCGGTCGGCGGGAACCTTGACCAGGGCTGCGGGGTTGGAGCCAACGATGAGCTCGTCGGCGAGGGCGTCGTTGATCGCCTTGCGCAGACAGGCCCGGATGCGTTGGCGGGTGCTCGCGCCGGTGGTTCGCACCCCGGTGACCGTTTTGCGGATGCTTGGGTCGGTGCTGGCCTTCGCGGCGGTGATCTCGTCGTTGCGTCGTTCGATCGCGGCGAACATGTTGCGGATGTGGGTGGTGCGCAGCTTGTCCAGCGGGATGTCGCCCAGGTGTGGGATCAGGTGGACCCGCACGATCGATTCGTATCCGCGTTGCGTGTTCGCGTCGACCGCGAGGTGGGTCAGCCAGCCGGTGAGATACTCGGTGACGGTGGGCATGTCAGCGAGGGGGCCGTCGCCGCGGAGCCGCTGCCGGATGCGGTCGACCTCGGGCAGGGGCCGTTTGGTGCGTACGGCGGCTTGCAGCAGGTCGGCGATCTCGGTGCGGCGGCGCCGGTCACCCTTGGCGAGGCCGAGCAGTTCGCGGGCGTGGTCGAGTTCCTCGGCTGCGGCCCGTCGGGTGGAAAGACCGGAGCGGCGTAGCTGTCGGCGGCGGCCTTCGGCGGTGGGTGGGAGTTCGAGTTGGTAGGCCCAGTGGCCGTGGTCGGAACTCCAGGCGCGGTTCGGGCGGCGCAGTTTCGGGCAGTCGTTTCCCAAAGGCTTGCCCGTCTCGGGGTGGCGACAGCCGCAGCGTTTGAAGATGCTTCCGTCTGGCATCGGTGTGGTACTCCCGTTCGGATGGGGTGGGTGGGCATCGGTTTGTCGATCGACATCCACGCGTGACCGGTGGGCACGATCAAGTCGCGCAGCCCGTAACGGTGGGTCTCACACGCCGCGAGGGCGCACGACGCGGCCAGCAAAGCGGATTCGCCTCGGTGGAGTCTGGGGCCCTGTCCGGTTCGCGTGAGTCCGGGAGCGTGGAGGATGGTCAATGGTGCCGGCGGATGAGCCGGTAAGCATCGGGTGCGTGCGCAGCCTGCGGCGGCGCAGATGTTGGCGGGCAGTCCCGGCGACCTCGCCGTCGACGACGTGGTGCTCGCGAGCGTCACGCAGTTCGGCGAGGGGCACCGCCACGGGTGGGAGTCGCTCGTCCGCCAGCTGACGCGACATGTGGCAGGTGCCGAACCGGGTCGTGGGCTAGCGGTTCCGGGACACCTTCGCCGAGATGGCGGGCGTACGCGCCGGGTCCGCGCCGTCGTCGCTGACGACGAGTTGCAGGGCGACGCCCGAGTAGGCATCGACCGCAGCGAGGCCCGCAGGACCCTTGACTTGCCCCGCATGATCGCAGGCATGGCCCGAAGGTTCGCCCGCGTGGCCGCCGCCATCGTTGTGCTTGCGATGGCGGCGTGCAGCGAGAGCAAGACCCCATCTACGACCAGCTCATCGCAAGCTGCGACCAGCGGATCGCCAGCTGCCGCTAGATCATCGGCGAGTCCCACGCCTTCCCCGGTGTCGTCTCCGACGCGCCACGGTCCAGAGACCGAACGCGAGCTGAGACAGTTCCTGCTGACGTCAGACGACCTCGGGCCCATGTGGCACCTCGACAGCGCTGACGCGCCAGGGAAGCAGCGGACCAACAACGCGGCCTGCAGCGCCGTCGAGCGTGGCCTCTACACCAAGGGAAGCGCCCGTCTTGTGGTCACTGCGGGTTGGGCATTCGACGGCGCAGCTCAGACTGAACAGGTTGACCACATCGTGAAGGCCCACCCTTGGGCAGGGGGAAGCCGCGGCTGAGATCACCCGCGTCCGTGCGAGTGCCAAGAGATGTCGTACCTGGAAGGAGGGCGGTCTGGAACCTGGCTACGCCTTCACCATGTCGATGCAGTCAACTAAAGCACCGAATGTGGGGGACGAGGCGTTCGCCTGGCGGCATAGCGCGAAGACGAGCCTCGCACCGGACGTTGGCACGACGTACAGCGTTCTGCTGAGAGTGGGAGACGTTACCTCGTTGGTCCGGTACACGCCGGGAACGCTGATGCCGGGTGCGACAGCCGAGGAGCACCTGCGCGAGTTCATCGCCGCAGCGGTAGCCAGGACTGAGAAGGGGTGGCAGACGCGTCCATAGAAGGGCATTGATCTCTAGTCCATTGATTGCACCAGAATGACGCTTTTGATGCGTCTTCGAGGGCCAGCGCCCTCTGTGCTTGGCGTTGCCCTGCTCGGCCTCTCGGGCAGTGCGGCGTGGCAGGTGTAACTCGGCGAGGATCGGTGGTGGGATCTGCACTCGGCAGTGCTCGCCGACGCTGATCAGCGGCATGGGAAAGGTGTCCCGGGCGAGCCAGCTTGTAGGCCGCTGACCAGAGATGCCCGGGATGTCGGCTCGGCTCGTTCACCATGGACCGTGTCTGGGGCCGCCCGGCGGGCATCCCGCATCTACGCTTCTTCTCTCGGGGTCGATTCAGGATGAGAGGCTGCCGCCGGTGAGTCGGGTCAGCAAGCAGACCGCGCTGCGACTTGCCGACGTGCTGGTGAAGACGCTGGGCGCCGTTGTCTTCCCCGGCGCAGGTGGGACCCTGACCGGCGAACTGGGCGCCTGGTTCGTAGAGAAGAAGTTTGGGACCACCGACCAGGGAAAACAACTGGCGGACGAGATCGAACGGACCATCGACGACGTCACAAGGAAGCTTCTGCGCAATCTGGTCACCACCTTCCCGTCGTATGACGTCGAAGCCGCCGCGATGAAGGTCGTCACGACCATGGATTCCGTCGAGCTCGATCTCGGCGGCCTGGTCGACCTCGGCCTTTCGGGCGAGCGGCTGACCGCCTACTACCTTGCTGCCGCGCCCCAGGATCCGGAGGCGGAGCTTGGTGAGGCGGCCGCCGCCTACCGTATGCTCCTGGCCGAGATCTGCTACCGGATGGCCCGGCTTTTTCTGGAGAACGCGTACGTCCACGGCAGGATCCTGCGGGAACTGCTGGAACGACGCCGGGGCGAGGACACCGTCCTCTTCAAACGCAAGATCGAGTGGGACGACGACGAGTTCACCTGGGACTACCGCTTCGAAGCTCGCGACCTCATGCCGACGCTCGATGTGCCCGGCCCGAGCGGAGCGCCGATCGAACTTCCTCTGGACATGGTGTTCCAGGAACCGGCAGCCGTCCTCGACATCGACGGCGGCGACTGCGGCTGGATCGTGCGCGGTCACGCCGGCTCCGGCAAGACGTATCTACTGCGGTGTCTCGCGCTCAAGGCCCTGGCCGGCGGTCTTCCGGGGCATCTCGCCGCGTGGGGTCGGAAGGTCCCGCTCTACCTCGACCTGGGCGGCGACGGCGCCCCGGTGCCTGCGGACGCAATGGCCAGATTCGACGGGCGGCTCGCGAGCCGCGCCCCGAGGGGGTGGGAGGAGCGCCTGATCAGGGACGGCAAGGCGATCCTGCTCATGGACAACGTTGACGTCCACGCCGTTCCTACCAGGTTGAGAAAGATCAAGCAGCTGATGCGCGACGCGATGGGCTCCGGCTGCGTCGTCCTCGTCAACACCCGCTCGGCCGTGCCCGCCGCTTGGACGGCCGAGCTCGGTCTGCGCGAGATCCAGCTGCGGGAGATGGTCCCGGTCGAGGTCGACCGCTTCATTGTCCGCTGGCACGAGGCGGTGGCTGAGGAGTGCGCCACGGAAGAGGAGCGAAAGGCGGTACGGGCGGCACGAGACGGCCTTCTCATGGCCGTCGGCCGGTGCTCGGACATCCGTGGCCTATGCGCCATCCCGATCTTCCTTGCCGGGCTCTGCCGGGAGTTGCTCGGCGGGGGACTCATCCTCCCAGACGACCGGGCGGCGCTCGTGGAGCGGATCCTCCGGTCGACGAGCGCGGAAGACCCGCTAAGCCCGGCAGAGGGGGAGACGGTCCCCGTCGACGACTGGGACGACCTCATCGAGCTAGCGCATTGGTCGACGCAGAACGACGAGGAGTTCAGCGCCGCGCAGGCCGCCGCCTGGCTGAGGACCACGCCGGCGCATATCGGCGCGCTGGCGCACCGGCATCGTCTCCTCCGGTACTGCGAGGGTGGGCGTCTTGCCTTCGTCCAGGACACGGTCCGTCAGTCGCTGGCCGCCCGATTCCACGCGCAGCGCGAGTTCCTCGGCCAGCTCGCCGATTGGGCGGCGATTCCGGAGAAGCGGCGCGCGGTGGTGGCCGCCGCAGCCTGTCTCCCAACGTCCGGCGCAAGCGAGCTGCTGGGCCGCCTGGCCGATGCCGGGCACTTGGGCACGGCACGTGCCGCGTTGCAGGTGATGCAGCAGGTCGATCCCGACATGCGCGAGCGGATAGCGGGCGCTACGGCCGAACTAGTCCCGCCGCGCTCGCCGGAGCTCGCCGCTCGGGTCGTGGCGATCGGGAACGTCATGCTGGACCTGCTGACCCAGGAGGAATTCACTGGTCCTGAGACGGCCGCGTGCGTGATCGCGCTTGCCCGGCCCGGGGATCTCGCGGCCGTGGCGACGGTCGCTGCCACGGCCGACGCGGCGACGCGGAAGATGATCCTCGAGTCATGGAATGATCGGCCGGAGAAGGCGGCGTTGGCAGAGATGATCCGGCATCGGGAGGAGCGGGAATGATGGACATGCTGCCCGTGATGTCGCTCAGCTCCAGCGTCATCCGCATCGTCATGGAATTCTGGCTTGGCGGGCAGAAAGCCCCGGGCGAGCCGCTAGACGAGTTCCTGGACGCGCAGGTCCCCAACGCCCTGGACCGGCGCCGCCTCACCCGGCGGCTGGAGTCGCTCACCGACACAGTCATGGCCAGCATCGCCGCTGACTCGGAGTACGAACAGCTCGACGACACCTCCCGGTCGAGAGTCGTCGACATCGTGCACCTCAGCCTGGACCAAGCCGCCCTGTCACCCGCCGACCTAAAGGACGCCGGGCTTGAACCGGCCCGGCTGATCACGATTGTCTGGGAACGGTCCACAGCCGCGAACGAGCTGGACCTCACTAAGTCGGAACGACGCTTTTACGACGCGCTCCTCGCGAAGACCGTCTCCGTGTTGATCACCGCCGCCTCCGCTTTCCCCGAATCCAGCCCGTACGTCGTAGCCGAGCTTCTCCGCGACGAAGGCGAGATCGGCAGCAAACTGCGGAGCAGGCTCGGCGAGCTGCCCACAGCCGGCGACGACGCCTACCGCCTGGCGATCGTCACCAGCCTCGACCAAGCCGAGATAGTCGGCTTCACGCTGCCCGCCGCGATGCGTAGGTTCTCGCTCAGTAAGACTTACAGTCGCCCCCGGGTAATGGTCAAGGGCGACGAGATGCCTGTCGAGTGGGCCCTGGCCGATTTCCGCAGGCTCTACCTGACCGGCCCAGCAGGTTCCGGAAAGACGGCACTAATGCGCTGGCTCGCGGTCGACGGAGCGCGCAAGTCCCTCGATGGCCTCCTCACGACGCACAACGAACTGCTGCCGATCTACGTGCCCGGCAGCCGCCTAGGCGAGGCCCCCGACAAGGAGCCGAGCTCGGTCGTCGACTTCATCTTCCAGTACGCTCGCCCGTCGCTGGGGCGGAGCTTGTCGCCTGCAGAGCTGAACCGACGCTGCACCCAGGGCAACATCCTTCTGTTGATCGACGGCCTGGACGAGTTCGGGCAGGGCCACCTTCCCAGGATCCGGAAGTGGCTGAACCGACTTGTCGAGCGCTTTCCAGAGTGCCGCTTCGTGGTCTCGTCCCGACAGGCCGCGATCGACCCGGCGTACCTCGCCGACCTCGGCTTCACCGTCGCCTCCCTGAAACCGCTGGATGACTCGGGCGTGACCGACCTGGTCACACGCTGGTTCGCCACGGTTAGCCCGGTCGTACCGGAACGGACGGCCCGCAGGTCGCCGATCCAGCTCGGCAAGGAAGTCATCCGGCTCATCCGCAGCAATCCGCAGCTGCGCGAGCTGACCACCAGCCCTCTGATGTGCACGCTTGTCTGCGGTGTCTACCTCGACCGCGGCCCCGAATGGCTCAGTGGATCCAACGTTTATGAGGCGTTCGTGGAGATGCTGATCGAACGCCGGGACGTCGAACGAGGCCTCGGCCGGGTGCGGCTGCCTCGCTCCATCGCCTCGATCTTCCTGGAGGATCTGGCCGGCCTTATGCTCCAGGAGGGATGGATCGAGCTACCCCGCGGCCGCGTGCTGGAGCAGTTTGCGCTCACCAGCCGTAGCCTCACCAAGCAGGTGCCGAATCCCTCGGACGTTCTCGACTCGCTCCTAGTGGAGAGCGGCGTCCTCGTCGAGCCAGAGAAAGGCCGGATCCGCTTCCTGCACCTCACCTTCCTGGAATACCTCGCCGCACAGAACATCTTGCACAACGGCCGGGCCGAGATGCTGATTGCACGTGCCCATGAGCCACTCTGGCGCGCGACGTTCGTCATGGCCGTCGCCCAGGCCCGACACCGCGAGGCCGAAAAGCTGGTCATGCTGCTGGTCGCCCGCTTCGAGAACGACCCGCACCGGCGCAGGGTGCTCGCGGGCGTGCTGCAGGAGTGCCTACAGAGCGCCCAACGGCTCGAGCCCTACGTGCGGGGGCGAGTGAACGACGTTGTGGAGCGGTTGTCCCACGAGTTCGACGAGTCCTGGCAGCTCTGGCTGAACACATCTGACCGCGCGGTCGCCGACAGCCTGGAGTCCTGGCTGCTCGCCGAGCCCGCACTCCGCCGCGAAGGTGGCCTGGCCTTCGTCGCCAACCGTCGTGGCCGGCAGCACCCGGCCCCGTACGGCATGATTGACTGTTTGTCCCTCACCATAACCGGCCTGATACCGGTCGGCGACCTTGTGAACGCGCTGACCGCCTGGCGAGTCGTTCAGCATGACCAGGACCACCTGGAACTCGTCCTAGTCGTTCCCGAGTCCTCCATGTCCATCCGGATCTCGCCCAACCACCCCTAGCTTGATCTCAACCTCATGGGCAGGGCCGGCCCGGTAGGCCTCTTGTAGCCTCGATGATTCCGGATGATGACGTCAGTTCCTTTCGCCCGGCAGCTTTTATCGCTGTTGATCGATATTGTCCTGGGTCCTCCGGTCGTTGGGACAACTGCCGGGCTGGCCAGCCGGGGGCGGGGATGGCCGCGATCCGGTTGAACGGGGCGGTGATCTGTTCGGCCCAGGGCCAGGCGGCAGAGATGCGCAGCCAGCGGTGGCGTTGCCCGCGCACGAGGCGGGCGGCGGGTGTGCAGGATCGGGTCGCGAAGCCGTTTCGGTTCAGCCTTGGCCAGGTCGCCGTCGAGGCCGATGAGCCGCAGCCAGGCGATGAGTTCGAGCGCGGCATCCACCACGGCGACGCGGCCGCAATGTGTGGCGGGTTTCCGGATCAGGGTCTGGTGCGCCCGGGCCACGACCTTGACCGCCGGCGGCGGGTGCATCGGTTCGGCCGTGAGGCGGTAGGCCCCGTTCTGGAGGAACGGGGCCTACCTGTGCGCCATGCGGGGACCCGGGGGTCGAGGGCACCCGCTCCGGTTGGTAATCTCTCGCACCCGAGACTCTCAAACCGGTCACTAGCGCATCAGAGGTAGATAGTAGGTGAGACCGGCTCGGAGTGCAGTGTGGAGGGTGAAAGTACGCGCTCCGTACATCAGCAACGGCACGGGGACAGGTAGGGCACCATACGGCCAATGACCAGCCCTTCCGTGTCGTGATATTCGAGAACGATGTCAGGTTGATTGTCGGTGTCTTGGTCTCCGTCGCATCGCTGGCTGGCCACGCCACCGGGTCCCGCCGGTCTGCCAGCAGTCACCTCGATGTTGACGCGCCGTACGTCATCGCCGTGTTGAGCGAACGGCTTGGTGATTACAGCAACGACTGATTCCGAGGCTCGGTGATCCGACGGCGAGTCGGCGTCAGACGAGTGGTGCTTCGAGACCACGCAGCGGCATGCCAGACCGCGAGCGTGCAGCGTCCGCACAAGCTGACCGACGTAGGGAAGAAGCGCCTCGGGACACGTGACCGCCGCTCGCAGACCCCTGCCGACCGCGGCAGCCACAATCGCATCGGCGACGGCCGACAGCACCGCCTGCTCGCGTGCGGCCAAGGAGAGATCAGGCACAGTGATTCCCTTCCACCCGGACTTGCCGTCACCTGCCGCCCAAACGGGTGATGACGGTGCCGCCCGGCATTCCAGGTCCGGCCCCGGCTACGTCGCCGGGATGAGTTTCCATCCCTGTCGACAGCACAAGCGCCGCCACCGCGAGCACTCGTTACACCGTCCCAACAAGACAGACCGTTTCGAGGAGCTGCGCAGCCCGGAAGTACAGCACCGCGCCCGACCGCTGGCACGCCAGTCCGACCGGTTGGCATTGTGGCTTCCTCATAGAGCCCTCCCCGGTCGCGCCGGTAGCCCGGAGGAGTTGACCAACGATGTGCAGCGCAGACGCGGACGCAAGCCACCGGGCTCTGCGCGACGTCATCGATGCTCGGGCGCGGCCGGTTGGCGTGGCTGAGGCGGTGGCAGGCTCATGGCGTCGGGGTCGGCGTCTTCCTCGGTGGGGGCGTTATGGGTGAGGTGTAGCGCAGTGAGGATCGGTGGGATTGGCACCCGGTAGTGGGTGCCGGCGCGGATCAGCGGCACGGGGAAGGCGTTGCGGCGTGCGAGTTTGTAGGCCGCTGAGCGGGAGATGCCGAGGATGTCGGCGGCGGTGGTGAGGTCGGTGGTCAGGCCCAGAGCGCGGACCTGGTCCGCGGTCCACGCCGACCGCTTCCGTTCAGTGTCTGGTGCGGCGGCGGTTGCGCGAGCACGACGTGTGGAGGGCATGGCGGATCCTTCCTTCTGTGGAGGAGGCGCCCGGCAGGCTGGCGCCCTCGGCGGTGCGGCGGATGCAGTGACGTCGGCGGATGTGGATGTCTGGCGCGGGGTGGGGCCGGCCGGCTCAGGCCCGGCCGGCCCCACGAGCGGCGCCCTCGATACGGCGGCGCCGGGTCATCCGCTAGACCGGCGAGCGCGCGGCGCCCGCCGAGGTTGAGCAGATGCGGACCGCCTGCCTGGACGAGGAAGCCGGGAAACCTGGCCGGTGCTCTCGGTTTCTCAGGCGGGGATGTGCCAGCGGTGCGGGCACAGAAGCAGTCGTAGAGCGGCGGCGGCCTGTTGGGGGACGACGCCGTTGCCGAGGACGCGCAGCGCGAGGGTGCGGGGCAGTCCGAGAGCCGTCACGTGCCCCTGCTGGAGTCCCATCAGCCATTCGACGAAGGGTGGGGCGAGAACGGGCTTGCCGTGCCGGCCGGTCTGGGTCGGCTCGGGGACGGGCCGGCCGAGGATCAGTTCCCAGCGGGCGACGGCGGCGGCGTAGGCGCCCCACCGCTCGTCGTCGAGCTGGCCGAGGCCGGCGACGGTTGTGCGTAGGTCGTCGCCGCCGTCGCCGTGCCGGCCGGGTCCGCGCCCGTCGGAGGCGCGTGGTGTGGGCAGGGTTCGGGCGGGGACCCGCACCGCCGCCGAGGGCAGGGTGAGGTCCCCGTGTGAGCCACGCTGCCCCGGGCAGCCTTTCTCCCCGTCAGAGGCACGTGGCGTGGGCAGCAGCACCTGGGACAGCGGTGGTCGGAAGCCTTTGCCGGCGCGTCGTCCGGGAGTGCCGGTGTCGGTGGCCCGTGGCGTGGGCAAGAGCCGGTTGGCGTCGGTCAAGTGCGGCAGGCGATGGCGGGCGCCTCCGGCCTCGACGAGATCCGGTAGCCCGTACTGGTGGCCGGGGCCCTTGCCGTCACGAGCGCAGGGCGTCGGCAAGGTCCGCACCTCGGCTGGATTGTTCGGGGGTGGCGGCCAACAGGAACAGGCGGTCGCGTCGGTGAGGGGCGCCGACGTCGGATGCGCGTAGGCAGAGCCAGCTCGTGTCGTACCCGATCGCGGCCAGGTCGGCGGCGACGACGTCGAATCCCCGCCGGAGGAGGGCGGCGACGTTTTCCACAAACACGAGTGGCGGTCGAAGTGCGCGAACGGCGTCCGCGACGCTTGTCCACAGGCTGCTGTGGATACCGGTGATGCCGGCCCGCTTGCCGGCATTGGAGATATCCTGGCAAGGGAACCCGGCGGTGAGCACGTCGACGGGCTCGACTCGGGTCCAGTCGACAGTGCGGAAGTCGCCGAGGTTGGGAACCCCAGGCCAGTGGTGGGCGCACACGGTGCTGGCGTACCGGTCGGTCTCGGCGTACCAGGCGAGCCGGCCGCCGAGCACCAGCTCGACGGCCAGGTCGAGACCGCCGTAACCGGTGCATAGGGATCCGATGCGTGGCCAGGCCGGACAGGCATTCAACCCCCCTCCCCCGGATCCCCGGCGACCTTTCGGCCGGACGAGCCCTCGTGTCCGGATTGGCCCTGCGAGCACTTGGGTTCGCCGGAACTCACGGACTTCCACGGCCGGCGGAAGATCATCACATCCTCGTGCGCGATCAGGTGCAGTGGAGTGCCGGCGGCGCGGGCCTTGCGCACGGCCTGGAGTTGGAAGAACGACGGGCGGGCCACGAGGTGCCCGTCACGGACCGCGGCGAGCAGCGCCACGCACCGCTCGGTCGGCATCAGGCCGGCGCGGACACCGGCGGCGATGACCGCGGAGGGCAGGTCGACGAGCTGGCCGTTCTTGCGCCACGGTCGGGCGGTGACCACGACGATGCCGCCGGGGCGCAGCAGCGTGGCGCAGCCGGCCAGGATTTGTTCGAAGCCGTCAGTGAGGCCGGTGAGGTCGCGGTAGGCGAGGTTCCCCTTGTCGGTGCCATCGTTGTAGGCGTTGTCGAACTTCGCCACCCCGTCCGCGCCGGGCCGGACGAGGCCGTGAACGGTGGGTCCGTACGGCGGCGAGGTCACCACGAGGGCGACCTGCCCAGTGAGGGCGGCGGGCAGCAGAGACCGCAGGCGGGTGGCGTCCCCGCGGACCACGGAAGCTCGGCCTGCGGCGCCCTGGTCGTGCGCGTGGGTGACGTTGGCGTCGGCGATGTCCGACCACCGCGACTCGTACTCGACACCGATGGCGTCCCGGCCGGCGTGCACCGCCTCCACAAGGGTGGTGCCGATCCCACACATCGGGTCCAGGACGAGGTCCCCCGGCCGGGTGTAGGCATGCACCGCGTGCGCGGCGATCGCGGGCAGCATCCGGGCGGGATGCTTGACCGAGTCAGGCACGTACCGGCCACGGCGCTGCACCGGGCCGGTGCGCTGGGCGGTCGTCCACACCGACAGCCCGTCCGGGCCCGTTTCGGGGCGCTGGTGATCCAGGTGGGCTGGCATGCCCGTGTGCGGCTGGTCGCGCTCGGGGTGGGCAGGCTCGTGGTTAGTCACGGTGGCCGCCTTTCGGGCGGCGACCGCGCTGCGGCTGGTCCCACGTCGGTACGGCAACCCCGGAAGGTTCGTCTCGACGCCCCGCCGGTTTCTGGGAACTGGCAGAGGTCTGATGCTGGCTGAACACGAGCAGGTCGGCGTGCACCCGTAGGTGGGCCGTCGTCCACGGCTGCTCGGCGGTCTGCTGGGCGAGGGTGAGCAGTTCCTCGTCGGTGACGTGGTAGACGAACGTGTCACCGTCGGTGTCCGCAGCGACCGCGACGATGTGCTGCAGGTAGCCCAGGCCGACCGACGCGGCGACGGTGGCCACTGGGGTGAAGTCCTCCGGCCCGCCCGTGCTGATGGCGGGGACGGTGACGACGAGGACGAGGCAGCCGCCGGGGCGCAGCAGCCGCGCGCACGCGGTCAGCAGCCACGCCAGCCGCACCCGGTTAGTCGAGTCGGCCGGGTCGAGGGGCCAGGTGGCCACGACGAGGCTGGTGGCGGCTTGCAGCGAGGTGCCGTCGGGTGGCGGGGTTGCCAGGTCGCCGGTCGGGGGCAGGTCGGGGTCGGTGAGGTCGTCGCCGAACCAGGTGCTCAGCTCCGGCAGCTCCGCATCCGGCAGGGCGGCCGGGGCTGGCGGGGTGGCCGGCCCGATGATCAGGCTTGACGCGTCGGTGAACCAGCCGGGGTGGTGGCGGCGCAGGCCGGACGTGCATGCGCCGGTCAAGGCGTGGTCGGCGGTGAGGTCAACGACGGCGTCGCCGGGGTGGCTGTAGGCGGCCACGAGCCGGTAGGCCAGCCGGGCGCCGATGCTGCCGCCGGTGTCGGCGTCGGTGCGGGCGGTGCGCCACACGGTGATCGGGACCGGCGGGTCGCCGGCCACCAGGTCGATCAGGGTCGGGTCGACACCGGGCGGGTCGACGGGGTGGACGGGGCGGAGGTGGTGCTGCGGCGGGTGCTCGCTCATGTGGTGTCGGCTCCGCGCCGCGCAGGCCGTGCGCTGACACCCTCAAACCGGCGTTTGTGTGCTCCGGCGAACGCCTGCCGTTCTCACAGCCACTCACGGCGATCCCGCAAGCGCCGCTCGCCGCAGCTGCCCAGCGATTCGTCCGCCATCATGCCTCCACGGCGACTCGGGTGCCGGCCGCCCGTTGTCATGCTCGACCGCTATGGCGCCGAGACGCCTGATGGGTTGTCGTCAACGGATGCGCAGCGTCAAGGGCAGCGACCACGCGCGATGCCAGGGGCGCCTGTCGTGACATGACGTGGGGGGTCGCCCTGTCAGACGTGACTGTGACCTCGCCGCTCGTGCCGTGGCGCAGGTGACAGGACGTTCGATGGTGACATCGACGCCGATGGTCATGACACCGCGCCGACCCGGCGGTGCGACATCGCCGCCAGCGCCGGCTCCGAGATGCCTGACACCGAAGCGCGCGCCGATGTCACAACCGCCACGGCGAAAGCTGCCGTGAGTCGCTGTGAGTGGCTGTGAGTCGCTGTGAGTGTCACGCCCGCTGCTGTCGTCATCGCCCCGCCGCCGTTGCTGCGGGTGGCCGGCATACACCCGCCAGCGATGACACGCCCCTCGATCGTCGTGTCACAGTCCAGCTCAACGACGTTGTCACCGACCGATGTCAACGACGGACGCCGATGGAAAAGATCAAGTGTGAGGCCCGGTGTCGCCGCGGGCGGGCTGTTGTCAGACCCTGCCCCGGCCTGCGCTGTGAGGGTCGTGTGTGCCGGTCGTGGCGCAATCGGGTCCCGGCACCGCCGCGACACCACGGCGATGTCAGTCGACGATCTCTCGAACTTTGGAGTGATGACATGAGCGTGTCCGACACCAACTGGCCCGCCTCGCCGCTGGATGCCGCTGACGTCGCCTTCTTGGCGTTGACGAGTGATCCGGCGCCCCTGTCCATCGACCTTGACATGTTCGACCCGGGTGACGGCTTGCCGGCGGGTGTGATGGCCTTGCCGGCGGTGCGGGACTGGCTGCTGCGGCATCCGCGCGCCTACACGGCGCGGGACGTGTTGTGGCGGGAGTTGATCCGCCGCGCCCGCTTGTGCGGGCCGCAGTGGGTGATCGCCGCGGTTGGGATGGCGATGCCGGC
Source organism: Micromonospora sp. MH33 (assembly GCF_003013775.1). NCBI lineage: Bacteria > Bacillati > Actinomycetota > Actinomycetes > Micromonosporales > Micromonosporaceae > Micromonospora > Micromonospora sp. MH33. The sequence continues at coordinate 4,421 of NZ_MUYZ01000005.1, read as the reverse complement.
GCTGCGCCGCTACGCCGGGCAGCTGTGCGCCGGCTACGGCGGCGACCCGGACGACATCGGCGCGGAGATCCTGACGGGTTTCCTGGCTGCGTTGCGTGACCATGTGGACGTGGCGCGGCCTGCGCCGTACGCAGCGTTGTGCCGGGCCGGGTGGCGGGCCGGTCACGAGCTGCGCCGGCAGGCGGGCGAGTTCACGCCGTTGCAGGACGTGGATCACGTCCCCGGGCCGCGCACCCCGCAGGTGCCGTACGGGCATCCGGACGTGCTGGTGCGCCGCGCGGTGGGCCTGGGGATCCTCGACCCCGTGGACGAGGAGCCCTACATCGACGTGCGGCTGGGGCGGCGGGCCCTCGAGCCGATCGCGGCTCGGCTCGGTATCACCGCCGACGCCCTGCGGATGCGGCTGCGGCGCATCGACACCCGCATCGCCGACGCCCTGGCCCGTGGGCTGCTCACCGGAGTGGCGGCCGTGCAGGCCGCTGACGAGCGGGAGGCCGCCGCGCAGCGTCGGGTCGCGCTGCGCCGGACCTGCGAACGCCGCGCCCACCCCGGGGCGGCTACGGCGCAAGCCGCGTAGACAGCAGCCCCGCGCTGGAAGACCGGCGACGAACCGGACATCTGCGGCGCCCTCGCCGATGACCATGGCGAGGGCGCTGCGGCACGTTCCCGGGTGTGCGTCCGCTTCCGCACAGGTCGCGACGTCGGTGACGCTGCCGGCGGTCTGGCGTGAGCCGGCCGGATCAACAATCGGCGGCTGTGGCGTCGCCACTTCCGCAGTCACAGGAACTCATAGCGGCTCACTGCGCTCGGGGAGCCCGGCTGGGCGATGCCCACCCTTTCGGGACCTGCTCCAGGCCGGGCGGCCCCTGCATGTTCGGACCCTGGCGGTGTGGGTCAGCGGTCGTCGCTGAACAGGTAGTGCAGGTAGCGCTGCGGGTCCGCCAGAAACGAGCGGGTCAAGACCACCGGTTGCGCCTCGTCGTAGCTGACCTCGCTGATGGTGCCGCTGGCGTCGATCTGCAGGATCCGCGCGTGCGGTACGGCCAGCAGGATCGGTGAATGGGTGGCCACCAGGAACTGCGAACCGGTCTCCGTGAGGTCGCGGATCCGGGTGAGCATCGCCAGGCAGCCGTGCACCGACAGCGCCGCCTCCGGCTCATCGAGCAGGTACAGGCCCTGCGGCCCGAACCGGTGGGTGGCCAGGTCGAGGAACGACTCGCCGTGGGATCGCTCGTGCAGGCTGCGGCCGCCGTAGCTGTCGCCGACACCGAGGCGGTCGATCTCGGTGGCCACGTTGTAGAACGACTCGGCGCGCAGGAAGAACCCGGTGCGTGGCTTACCGATCCCGCGAACGAGCCGCAGGTACTCACCGAGCGGCGATTCGGTGGCGCGGGTGCTGAACCGGAAGTTGGTGGATCCGCCCTCGGGGTTGAACCCGGCCGCCACCGCGATCGCCTCGATCAACGTCGACTTGCCGGTGCCGTTGTCACCGACCAGAAACGTCACCGCCGGATCCAGCTCCAGCCGGCCCGCCGCCCGCAGCCCGGCGACGACGGGCAGTGTGAACGGATAGCCCGACAGGTCGGCGTCGGCCTCGGCCAGCTCCACCCACCGTAGGAAACCGCCGCCGTTTCGACGTCGTGCCGACGGGTTGGGGCTGGTCATCACCCTGCGACCCCCTGCTCCGCCGCCCTGTCCTCCGCTAGGTCAACCGTAGTCGGCCGGGCAGCCTCCCCCGCCGACTCAGCGGCTGACACGGCCACCTCAACGCTGTCGGGGGCACGGTCCCGACGCGGCAGTGGCAAGAGTTTCGAGGGCTGTCCGCCCACCTGGCCTTTCCGATGTCCGCTGGCGTCGCAGGGCGCGGTGACCTGCGCTGTGAGCGTCGCGGGAGGCGTGGTGAGCGGCTGTGAGGTGCGCAGGCGTTCGCCAGAGCACACAAACGGCGGTTTGAGGGTGAGGAACCAGCACGCCCCGCCGGGGCGTCGATGGTCCGCCCGCTACCGCCCCGCCGCATGCCGTTGCACCCGTCCGGGGCCGGAGGTGAACCCACCCATGTCTCGCATCCCGGCACGCCGTCGTGCCCTCACCCACTCCCGTACCGGCCGGTGGGCCGGCCGCGCCGCAGCCGTCACCGGTGGGGTGATGCTGTTGCTGTCGGTGCCCGCCGCCGCGTACGCCGACGCCGGCGTGCCGGCGCTGGCGGTGAACTCGCTGCCGGTCGTGATCGCGAATCTGCAGGCGTGGCTGATCGGCATCCTCGCCGCGCTGGCCACCCTGTTCCTCGTTCTGGCCGGTGTCTACTGGGCGACCGCCGGGGGTGACCCGGCGCAGGTCGACAAGGCCAAGGGGGCGTTGAAGAACGCCCTGGTCGGCTACGGCCTGGCCGTCCTCGCCCCGGTCCTGCTGGACATCGTCCAGGGCATCGTCGGAGGCTGATCATGGACTGGCTGCTCGACCAGATTCTGGACTGGTTGGCGGCGGCGATGACCGCCAGCCTGGACGCCTTGTTCGGGGTGATCAGCAGCGCGCTGCTGGTCACCCCGAACGTCACCGGCGTGCCGCAGGTGCAGGCGCTGACCGGCCGTTCGGTCCTCGTGGTGGACACCGTCTTCGTCCTCGCCTTCGTGGCCGCCGGGGTGCTCACCATGACCGCCGGCGGCAGCGAAACCTCCCGCTACACCGCCAAAGACCTCGTCCCGAGGCTGATCGTGGGGTTCGTCGCCGCGCACTTCTCCCAGCTGTGGTGCGGCATGCTCATCGACCTGGCCAACGCCCTCACCGCCGCGCTCACCACGCCCGACGGCGACAGCGACGGCGCGCTGCGGGCGATCAAAACCCACATCACGGCGGGGCAGGACAAGATCGCTGTCCTGCTGTTCGTTGTCTGCGTCGCGGTCATCGCGGTGCTGCTCGCCGGCACTGCGTTCAGCGTGATCGTTCGCTTCGCCGCCGTGCTCGTCCTGACGGCCTTCGCTCCCCTGGCGCTGGCCTGCCACGCCCTGCCGCAGACCGATCCGATCGCCCGCCTGTGGTGGAAGGCCTACACCGGCACCCTGGCGGTGCCGGTGGTGCAGGGGTTCACCCTCTACGCCGGGCAGTGGATGCTCACCGACCCCGAGCATCTGCTGCCCACTCTCGGGCTGCCGGTGGAGCCGGGCGGGGCCATCAACCTGTTCGTCGTCATGGTCATGCTGTGGACCACGCTGCGGGTGCCCGCCCTGGTGCGCCGCTACGTGGCCGCCAGCGGCGGTGGCCGGGGCGCGAACATGATCGGCGCGGCGGTGCGGGTCATCGTCGTCCAGCAGGCCACCCGGGCCATTCCCGGCCTCGGCCGCGGGCTGAAGGCGGCCGGCCGATGAACGCCCACGACCCCAGCGGCGCGGGGCGGGCGCGGATGCCCGCCGATGTCGACGCACCCGACAAGATCCTCTACGGACTGACATTCCGGCAGCTGGCGATCCTCGCCGTCGCCGCCCTCGCCTTCTACGGCGCCTGGCGGGCCCTGCACCAGGTCGTCCCCGCGCCGGTGCTCGCCGGCGCCGCCGTCGTGCTCGGCGGCCTCGTCTTCGGTGTCGCGGTCGGCCGGCGTGACGGCCTGCCGCTGGACGTGTGGCTGCTCGCCGCCGTCCGCCACTCACGGGCTCCGCGGGCGCTATCGACAACTGACACGACGTCGAAGACGCCGGACTGGGTGCAGGTGCCGACGACGAAGGTGATGCTGCCGGCGCCGCTGAAGCTGCCCGCCGACGCCATCGACGACGGAGGGGAGATCCGACTCGGCGCCGCGCGAGCGGCGATGATCGCCACGACGAACGTCAACCTCGCGCTGCGCACCGGCGATGAGCAGGCGGCCCTGGTCGACACCTTCGGTCGCTGGCTCAACAGCCTGTCGACGCCGACGCAGATCGTGGTGTCGGCGCAGCCGGTGGACCTGCACTCGGCCGCCCGCAGCCTCGCCCACGCAGCCACACGGTTGCCACACCCGGCATTGAGCGACGCGGCCAGCGACCACGCCCGCTTCCTCGACGACCTCGCAGCGCGCAAGGATCCGCTGCGCCGGCAGGTCCTCATCGTCACCCGCACAAGCACGGGTGAGCGTGGCGAGCACACGGCTCGACGGCGCGCCGACCACACGGTCCGCGCCCTGGCCGGCCTCGGCGTCACCACCCGCGCCCTCGACGGCCCGGCGGTCACCGCGGCGCTCGCCGCGGCCGCCGACCCCTACCGGCCGCCTCGTCCCGGCGGTCTCGCGGCCCCCGACACCGTCATCACCTCACCCACACCGCATCAGCGTCACCGACGCGGAAGGAGCCGACCGACATGAAGCTGCGCCATCGATCCCAGCCTGCCGAGGGTGGCTGTCCGCCGGACGGGCTGGCGGCTGCCGTCGCCCCGGCCGCGGTCGAGGTCACCCCGCG
>NZ_MUYZ01000499.1:0-2972 GCF_003013775.1 Micromonospora sp. MH33 | reverse complement strand
TCAGCGGCTCCGTCGGCTACACCCACAACCCCGCCTTCCTGTCCGCCAGTCCCGGTCAGCTGCTGGCCGAGGCGGACGCGGCGATGTACCACGCGAAGCGTTCCGGTGCCGGTGTGCACGGCCACTATCCCTTGGCCGCCCCAGTGGGACGCAGCCGCGATCGCCACCACCACTGACAGGTCTGACGCCTTGAGGGCCCCGCAACCACCCGGTTGCGGGGCCCTCCCCCTTTTTCCGCCCTGACAAGGGAGACCCCTGTGCTGTCCTTCACCGCTGTCCACGCCCTGGCCGGTTGCCTCCTGGCGACCGACGTCGACGCCGAGCATCTGGGCTGGGGCCAGCCGCCGACGCTGCTGCTCATCCACACCCGCCCCCTCCACACGGCCTCGCCCGCGCACGCTTTGCGCAGCGTGGAGTTCCCGCTGTGCCGCGAGGACCTGCTCACCGACCCCGCTGGCTTGCCCGACCTGTTGCACCGCCTCGCCGCAGGCTTGCGCCCGCCTGAGGTGGCAACGCCCTGCCGGGCCACCCTCGACACGATCGTCCGCCTGATCCGGGCGACCGAACCCGATGCGGGGCTGCTGGCCTGGGCCACCTGCTACGACGACATCCTCACCATTGGCGACGCGCCACGGCAGGCCCGCCGGATCGACGCCGTCGACACCGACGGCCGCCTTTACCAGCTCAGCCACCCGCGTGGCGATGACCAGCCGCTGCTGCTCATCGACGACACCCCCGACCCGGGCGACATCCCCGCCACCTACCCAGGGCTGACCGCCCTCATCACCGCCACCACCCAGAAGGCCAGCAGCAGCGGCCGCGCGGCGCATGGGAGGACCGGGCCGATGCGGCGACCTGACGGCACCGACGAGGAGCCGATCTTCATTACGTGGGGGCCCGGCGGGACGTCGCTGCGCTGCCAGGTGTGCGGGGCCGTCGACGAGGTCGTCCAGGACGAGATGCCGTCCATGGCCGGCTACGGCGACGACACCTACATCCGCTGCAGCCGCTGCGGATCCGTCGAGACCAGCGACCCGATCTTCGGCTGGCGCGCCAAGCCCGCTCCTTGGCCGGCACCCCCGCAGCAGGACGAGCCGTGACCGTTCCGCCCAGCGTCTCGACCACCGGTCCGCGCACCTCAATCCCTCCCATTCCCGCATCTGCTGTGAAGGAGATCTGCCCCCGTGAGCACCCACTGTTTCGTCGGCACCACCGATCCTGGGAACCCGCACCTCGTGTTCGCCCGGTTCGTGCTCCTCGACGGGCACCCGGGCGTCGTCGTGCCCACCCTCGCCGCGATCTGGGTCGGCCACGCCCGCCGCGACGCCCACGCGCTGAATACCGCGCTCCTCGCCTCCGACTGGGAGTACCTCGACCCGGCCATCACCGCCGCCACCGAATCCGGGTTCGCCGGGCAGCGCCCGGTGCCCGGCGTCGGCATGACCCTCGCCAGCACCACCGACGATGCCATCGACGCGCCGGAACCGGTCACCGTGTTCCCGCTGTCCCACGCCCGGCACCTCGACGCGGAATGGATCTACCTCATAGACCCGCTCACCGCCACGGTCGCCGTGCACACCGACGACGGGCAGCACCTGGCCCGCTACCGGCTCGCCGACTGCCTGCCCCCGTCACCGGCTGCCACCCGCACCCCCGCGAGCCGCTCCCCGGCAGCCCGCCACGCCTCGCAGGCAGTGGCGGTCCTGCGGTGAGCGGGCGCGGTCTCGCCGCAATCGCCGCCGGCTTGCTCGCCGTGCTGATGCTGTGCGCAGGCGGAGTGGGGATGCTGTTCACCGGCGGTGGCACCGCCTCGGCCGCGTGCAACGGCACCGTCGGCCCAGGCCGGCAGCCGTTGCTGCCCGCCGTCACCGTGTCGCCACCCGCCGCCGCCGTGGAGGGCTGGACCGGCGAGCAGGTCACCAACGCCGCGGTGATCGTGTCCGCCGGCGTCGAGCTCACGGTCCCGCCCCGAGGTTGGGTCGTCGCCCTGGCCACCGCCATGCAGGAGTCCACCCTGCGCAACCTCCCCGGCGGGGACCGCGACTCGGTGGGGCTGTTCCAGCAACGGCCGTCCCAAGGCTGGGGCACACCCGCTCAACTCCAGGACCCGCGCTACGCGGCCGGCAGGTTCTACCGGGCGTTGCTGGCCGTCGACGGTTGGCAGGCCATGCCGCTGACCGACGCCGCCCAAGCGGTACAGCGCTCCGCCTACCCCGGCGCCTACGCGAAATGGGAGGACGACGCGATCGCCCTGGTCCGCGTCCTGACCGGCGGCACCCCCGCCGGGCCTGCCGGAGGGGATCTGGAGCAGGCGATGAGCAACCCGCTGTGCCTGTTCGACGCAGGTGACGGCCAGGCCGGCAGCGAGCAGGTGCCGATGCCGGCGGGATTCACCCTGCCAGCGGGCACGCCGAGCGCGGTCGTAACGGCGATCGGCTGGGCCCTGGCGCAACTCGGCAGCCCGTACACCTTCGGCGGGGACTGCACCGCACCACACTCCGGCATCCCCGCCCGCCAATGCGACTGCTCATCGCTGATACAGCAGGCCTACCGGGCCGCCGGCATCAGCATGCCCCGAACCACCAGCGACCAGATTGACGCCGGCCAGCCAGTCACCGACTACCGGGACCTGCGGCCGGGGGACCTGCTGTTCATTCCTGGCAGCCGCGGCACCACCGCCAAGCCAGGGCACGTGGGCCTCTACCTCGGCCAGGGGCTGATCGTGCAGGCCCCGCACAGCGGCGACGTCGTCAAGATCAGCCGCCTGTCCACGTGGGCCGCGCACCTCGCCGCCGCCCGCCGCGTCATCGGCTGAACCACCGCATCCACACACCGTTCACGGATCCCGTCAGTCGGGGCGGCTCTCTGGGCGCCGGCTGCTGCGGATCCCCCGTTCCTTCGGAGAGGACATCACCGTGACCGACACGGACCACATCAGCAGCAGGAAACAGCCGGGGACCCGGCCCGAGGAC
>NZ_MUYZ01000498.1:0-2981 GCF_003013775.1 Micromonospora sp. MH33 | reverse complement strand
CGCGCAGGCCCAGGTGCAGGGCCAGCATGGCGCCGGCCGAGTCGCCGCCGACCAGCAGCGGCAGCCCGCCCGCCGCGGCCCGGGCGGCCCGTGCCGCGGCGCGTACGTCGTCCAGCTGGGCCGGCCAGTGGGCCTCGGCCACGAAGCGGTAGGTCGCGGGCACCACCCGCAGCCCGAGCGGGGCGAGGGCGGTCCCGTCCTCCTCGGAGCGGGCCCGCCACCCGCCGCCGTGGATCCAGAGCAGTACGGCGCGGTCGGTCATCCGGCCATGCTGGCCGCTCGGGGCCCCCGCCCGCCACCGGCTCTGCCGAGGGCAGAGACGGCACTCCTCGCCCCTACGGTCCCGTAACCTACTCGGGGTAAAGTTGGCGGATGCCGGAACTCGTGTACCCGCCCGTGATCCTCGCCGCCAAGACGATGTTCCGCGCCCTCGACCTGCGCCTACGCGTGGAGGGCAGCCACCACGTGCCGCGCACCGGCGGGGCGGTGCTGGCCTCCAACCACGTCAGCTACCTCGACTTCATCTTCTGCGGGTACGGCGCGCACGAGTCCCGCCGCCTGGTCCGGTTCATGGCCAAGGACGCCGTCTTCCGGCACAAGGTCTCCGGCCCGCTGATGCGCGGCATGAAGCACATCCCGGTGAACCGGGCCGCCGGCGCCGGGTCGTACGCCTCGGCTGTGGCGGCGCTGCGTCGCGGCGAGGTGGTCGGCGTCTTCCCGGAGGCCACGATCAGCCGCTCCTTCACCGTCAAGGAGCTCAAGAACGGGGCGGCCCGGATGGCCCAGGACGCCGCCGTGCCGCTGCTGCCGGTCGCGCTCTGGGGCACCCAGCGGCTGTGGACCAAGGGCCGGCCGCGCACCCTGACCCGCCGGCACACCCCGATCACCATCCTGGTCGGCGAGCCGATCGATCCGGCCGCGCACCCGGACGGCAACGCCCTGACCGCCGAGCTGCGCACCCGCCTCACGGCGCTGGTCGACCGGGCCCAGCGGGAGTACCCGGACCAGCCCGCCGGCCCGGACGACGCCTGGTGGCAGCCGGCCCACCTGGGCGGCGCCGCGCCCACCCCGGAGCAGGCCGCCGAGCTGGACCGCCCGGGCCGCCGCACCCCCACCTCCTGATTGCGGCTGGCCGGCTGACCCCCGCTCAGCAGGCGGAGCCGGGGAGGTCCCGCGCCGGGACATCCTGGCGGGGCCAGACCGACGGCTCGGCCGGGCGGTAGTAGTCGTCGCGGGACAGGAACTCGACCGGCAGCGAACCCGGCAGGGTCACCGACCCCCGGGCCGGGCCGGGGGACGGGTTCATCCGGGCCGTCAGGGCGTCCCGCTCCGGCGGGGAGAGGTCCACCAGTTCGGGGCGGCGCAGCCGGAACGCGGCCACCGAGCGGCGTACCTGTCGCGCCAGCGCGGTGACCAGGGCGACCGGGCCGGTGAGCGCCAGCGCCGGCTGCCGGATCGTGCGCAGCGCGTCGCAGACCACCCGCAGCTCGCCGGTGCCGTCCGGGCCCTCGACCAGCTCCAGCCGGGACGGCCACTGCCAGCGGATCTGGCCGCTGACCAGGCGGGACAGCCGGACCGGGCGCCGGTGCCGGGCGTCCGTCCGGCCGTCCCGCCCGGAGACCAGGGACAGCTCGGAGCCGGTGCAGACGTACGCCAGCCGCCGGTCGGTCACGGTGACCGTCGCAGGGGTGGGCAGCGCCCAGGACCGGACGTTGTCCGTGGGGCCGAGCAGGTGACCGGCCACCGGCAGCCGGTGCTGCCCGAGCAGTTGCTCGCCCGGCTCGGGGAGCAGCGTGTGCCGCCGGTCGAGCACGGGACGGGTGGGATCGTCATCCGCGTCGAAGCGGTGCGGCCCGATGAAGAACGGTGCGGCGTCCTCCGACACGGTCACGACCTCCCGATGGCGGTTGGCGATACGTCGAGCCTGGCCGACGCGGGTGCGGCTGTCATGACACCCGTTAGGGGGTCGGCCGGTCGGCGGACGCCTGTGACCGGTAGATGCCGATATCTTCCGGCCGGACGAGGCCGTCCTCGATCGCCCGGGCGAGGAGTGCCGCCTTCGTGGCGGCCGGCCGCCCGGCCCGGGTGTACTTGATCCGCGCCCGGTCCACGTACTGCTTCACGGTGTGCTCGCTGATCCGCATCCGGCGCGCCACCGACGCCTTCGACATCGACTGGAACCACAGCAGCAGGGCCTCGCGCTCCTTGTCGGACAGGGCCGGCCGGTCCGGCCGGTGGTCGCCCACGATCGCCCCGGCCAGCGCCGGCGGCACGTACGGGCGGTCGCTCGCCGCGGCGAGCACGGTGGCCACGCAGTGCTCCCGCCCCTCGTGCTTGGCGAGGAACGCCACGGCACCGGCGTCCAGCGCGGCCAGCATGGTCTCCGGGTCGGTGTGCTCGGAGTAGACCACCACCCGGCGGCCGGCCCTGCTCAGCTCGGCCAGCTTGTCCAGCACCATCCGCCCGTGCAGCCACAGGTCCAGCAGGACCACTTCCGCCTCCGGGGCGGCCCGCAGCACCACGTCCGGGTCGTCCCCGGTGGCCAGGACCCGCAGCCCCGGCTCGCCGGCCAGCCAGCCGCGTACCCCGTCGATCACGACCGGATGGTCGTCCACGATCGCCACGCCGGCCGGCTGCTCGCCGGTCACGTCCTCCGCCACCGGGTCTGCGTCCATCTGATTCCCCCGTCCCGCTCGTGCAGGTGCTCCACCGGCCCGTCCCCGTCCCCGGCCGGCGGGCCGGTCGCGTCCGGCCCCTCGTGATCGGGGGTGACCAGGCTGACCACCACCTCGTCCGGGCCGGCCACCACGGTCAGCCGGGCCCAGCCCCGGGCGCCGGCGAGCGCCGCGGTCGGCGGGTCGGCCAGCCGCCGGCGGACCTCGACCGGCAGCTCCGGCGGCGCCCCGACGGCGACCAGCTCGATCGGCAGGCCGTTCCGTTCCGCCAGGTCGGCGGCGGCGCGCAGCTCGTGCAGCAGGGGA
>NZ_MUYZ01000497.1:0-2987 GCF_003013775.1 Micromonospora sp. MH33 | reverse complement strand
AGCGCCTCGCCGGCGGCCTGCACCGCGCCACGCAGCCGCTCCACCCCGGCGTCGGCGTGCCGGGCCCGCTCCAGCGCGGCCAGCGCCGCCGCGTCGTCGGCCCGGTCGAGCGCCTCGGCGACCTCACCCAGCACCCCGGCCAACTCCTCGAAGGTGTGCCGGAACTCGCTGACCAGTGGGGCGAGCGGCCGGCGGGCGTCGACGAGCTGGCTGGCCACCACGGCCACCGCGCCGCCGATCAGCGCGTCGACGAACCGGAACGGGACCAGCGACTCGGTCGGTGGGGACACCACCACCAGGTAGAGCGCCGAGACGGCGGCCTGCACCACGGTCACCGAACTGGCGCCGATCGCCACGGCCAGGGCGACGGTGAGCAGGATGACGGTGAGCACCGTCCAGGTGGTCCGTGGGCCGAGCGCCTGCACCACCAGGTCGGCGACCAGCACGCCGGCCGCGACGCCGAGCACCACCTCGACCGCCCGACGCATCCGCTGGCCGCGGGCCTGGCCTAGCACGATCAGCGCGGCGGCCGGGGCGAAGAACGGCTGCGGGTGGCCGACCAGCCGGGTGGCGAGGATCCACGCGACGGTGGCGGCCAGCGTGGCCTCCACCACCGGCAGCCAGCCGCGCCGCAGCCGCCCGGCCGCCTCCCGCACCCTGCCCCACCCGGCCATCGCCCGCCTCCCGTCACGCTCGCCCACCCATCCTGCGGCCTGGCGGGGCCGGCCGGCAGCGGTGGGCGCCACCTCGGGCCGGTGGCGGCGGTCACGCCGGTTCGGCGGCTGGCACCGCGGGGCTGAGCCGAATTGCGCGGCACAACCCTTCAGAATATCGACCACGCACGTTTTCCGGGCTCGCCCGAATGGGAGAGCGGGCCGGTAAGATCGGCGACACGCGTGTGACTGATCGCTGACTGCTGGACGTGATGGCGATCACACACACTGTTCCCATGAATACGAGACTCCGCCGCAGCCGGGCACTGCGCCTCGCGGTGTGTCTCGCCCTCGTGGCGGCACTGAGCGGCTGCATGCAACTCAACCTCGGGCTGACCGTGAACACCGACGACACGGTCACCGGCCAACTCCTGCTCACCGCCGAGAAGTCCCTGCTCAAGCGGAGGAACCCGGACGTCGCGGCGGCCTTCGCCGAGCTGCGGCAGAACATCCCCTCCCTCCCCGCCGGCGCCGAGACCCGCTACGAGGACGCCACCTACTACGGCATTCAGATCGCGTACCGGAAAACGCCGTTGTCGCAATTCACCAGCGAGAGCGTGAATCTGGTCCGGGACGGCGATCTCTACCGCTTCTCACTCCCGCTGGATCCGAAGAAATACGGCGGAAAGGTGGCCGAGCAGGATCCGCGGAACCAGCAGGCTTTCATGACCTTGATGTCGTTCGAGATCTCGGTGACCTTCCCCGGCCGGGTGCTGGACACCAACGGCACGGTCAACGGCCGGTCGGTGAGCTGGAAGGTGGTCGCCAACCAGCCGAAGCCGGCCGACCTGCGGGCCGTCGCCGAGGCGCCGGCGCAACCCTCCGCCTCGGTCTCCCCGGCCGCCGCGGCCGCCGGCGGCGGGTTCCCCTGGCTGCTGGTGGTCGGCGGGGTGGTCGTGCTGCTGCTGGTCGCCGTGGTCGTCGTCCTCCTGCTCCGCCGCCCGCGCGGCCCGGTCGCCGCCGCCCCGGCCGCCCCCACCCCCGCGCCCACTCCCCCGGCCGACCGGCCGGCCTGAGCGGGCACGGCGCCGCCACCCGGGCGGTACCCGGAGCCGCAGCAGCCGGGGCCGCCGTACCACCCCACCCCGGCCGCACCACCGCACCGTCGAAAAGGGGGATCGCCGTGAACGATCTCTTCACCTGGGCCGCCCTGGGCAGCCTCACCGGCGCCAGCGCCGCCACCCTGCTCGCCACCAACGTCATCGGCGGCCTGATCGGCCCGAGCGGCGACAAGGCGCGCAAGTGGATCGCGCTGGGCTTCGCGCTCGCCCTGTCGTACCTGACCGCCGCCTTCGCCACCGACGCCGGCCCGGAAAAGTGGATCATCGCGTTCTTCAACGGGCTGGTCATCTTCTCCGCCGCGCTCGGCATCAACCAACTGCCCCCGGGCAACCGGCAGGCGACGAGCGCGTCGCCGACCCAGCTCGCGCAGAACCGCGAGCCCCGCTACATCCGATCCTGGGTCTGAGAGGTGATCCCCATGATCCTCGGCATCATCAGCGCCGCCGTCCACATCGTCCTCGGCGCCGCGCTCGGCGGGGCGGCCGGCGGCACCATCGGCCTGCTGATCGGCGCGGTGGTCGGGCTGCTCGTCGGCGCCCCGTTCGGCTGGGCGGTCGCCGCGGCCGGCACGTACGGCGCCGACCCGAAGGGGATCTTCCTCTTCGTGGTCGACCACACCTGGAGCCTGCTCAACACGGTCGCGGGCGCGCTCTACCTGGCCCTGCACCTGGTCTTCGGGCACCAGCTCGACCGGGTGGTCTCCCAGGGCAGCGGGCGGGTCAACCTCGTCGAGGGCGTCTCGCCCCGCTACGCCACCACCATCGGCACCGTCTGCGCCGGGTCCAGCCCCGGCATCCAGCGGCACGAGGACGTGCACATCTTCCAGGCGCGCCTGCTCGGCCCGCTCTACCTGCCGCTGGTCGCGCTCAACTACGTGCTGTTCACCATCGCCCCGGTGTGGCTGCTCTGGCACGACCACAGCAACGCACCGATCAACCGGTTCACCCGCTACTTCGAGATCGGCGTCTACCCGCACGTCTGGAACGAGGCCATCGCGTACCGGATCCAGGGGACCCCGCCGCGATGACCGGCGCGATCGAGGCGGCCGTCGCGGACCTCGCGGCCTGGCTGACCGGGGCGGCGGGTGACCCCGTCCCGGTCGGCCCGCCCCGCGACGACCCCGACGGCGGCCTCACCGTCTGGCCGCTGGAGCTGCGGCCGGCCCGGCAGACCGCCGGCAGCGGCGGGGCGCGCGAGCCGTACCGCTTCGTG
>NZ_MUYZ01000496.1:0-2997 GCF_003013775.1 Micromonospora sp. MH33 | reverse complement strand
GGGCGCGGGCTCGGCTGGCCGGTGCGGGTCAGCGGGTGGCGGCCGGTGGTCGGACCGCCGCTGACCGGGGCCCCCGGGTACGGCGCGCCACTCACCGGGGCGGCGCCCGGGTCCAGCGGGAGCGCGGCGAGCAGGCCGCGCAGCTCGACGGCGGAGGGGCGCTCGCCCGGGTCGTTCGCCATGCCCAGCCGCAGCACGTCGATCAGCTCGTCGGGCACCCCGGGCAGGCCGGGAATCGGCTGCTGGAACATCTCCAGCACGGTGACCAGGCTCGGGTTGCGCTCGGACTGCCAGCGCGGCGGGCGGCCGTGCATCACCGCGTAGAGGGTGGCGCAGAGCGCGTAGACGTCGACGGCCGGGCTGGGCGGACTGTGGCTGAACATCTCCGGCGGCGCGTACGCCGGGGTGAGCACCTCCAGGGTGACCGAGGCGTCGCGCACCTCGGCCAGCACCGCCAGCCCGAAGTCGGCCAGCACCGCCGGGTTGAAGTGCGAGTAGAGGATGTTGGCCGGCTTGACGTCCCGGTGCAGCACCCCGGCCGCGTGCGAGTGGGCCAGCGCGTCGGCGATCTTCACGCCGAGGTCGCGGGCCTCCACCGCACCCAGCGGGCACCTGCGCATCCGCTCCGCGTACGAGCCGTCGCAGAGCTCCATGATCAGGTAGGGGTGCTGGTCGACGGTGACCCCGACGTCGAAGAGGTCCACCACGTGCGGATGGGAGGACATCTTGCCGGCGGCCCGCGCCTCACGCAGGAAGCGCGCCTGGTCCCGCTCGCTGGCCAGCGTCCGGTTCTCCACCTTGACGGCGACCTCGCGCCCCACCGAGATCTGGGTGGCCCGGTAGACGGTGGCGTAGCCACCCCGGGCAAATACCTCCAGGTCGGTCAGACCGGGCACGATGGGCAGCCGCAGGGCGCCGGGCGGGGTCTCGGTCACGGCTCGAAAATACCCAACGGTCCCGGTAGCTCAGTGCACCGCGTCGGTCGCCGGAACCACATCCGGGCCCGGAGCACTGTCGTCCGCCGCACCCGGCCCGGCCGGGCCGGTGGCCGCCCGGCGGGAATCCCACCACAGGCCCACGGCGGTCGCGACCGCGCCCAGGCCCTCCCAGGCGGCCACGCCGAAGAACCGGTCCGGTGCGACGTCGGACAGCACCGCGATGCTGAACACGGTGAAGGTGACCAGGCGGAACCAGACGGTGAACCGGTAGAACGGCCGCCACTCGGTGGCCACGGCGAGCAGGTAGTAGACCCCCATGTTGAACGAGGCCATCGAGGACGCGGTGAGGAACGTGCCGGTGTAGTCACCGGGGGCGCGTTCGGCGGGCACCTCGAAGCCGAGCAGGCGTAGCTGCGTCTCCGGCCAGATCAGCCCCAGGGCGCCGAGCAGCAGCGCCAGGAGCCCGAAGACCGCGATCGTCCAGCCGGCGCCGGAGCGCGGCAGCCTCATCGTTCCTCCCACCCGCGGCCGTCGACGTGGACAGCCCTCGCCCCCACGCTAACCGCCCCCTCCGACGGACACATCCCCAGAACCGGCAGAACTGGGGGCGGGATCAGTCCCGGGCGAGGCGAACGCGGAGCGCGTCGGCGACGGCCCGTTCACTGCGCTGCTCGGTGGCGTACGCCAGCCGCACCGCCTCCTCGGCGCTGGCCAGCGCCTCGGCCGGACGGCCGCAGGCGGAGAAGGCCTCGGCCAGCACCATCCGCGCGATGACCTGGCTGCGCACGTCCTCGGCCGGGGCGGACACCGCCCGCTGCGCCCAGTCCAGCGCCTGCTCCCGCTGGCCGTGGGCGAGCAGCGCGGACGCGTACCGGGCCATGGTCTGCCGGCGGGAGAAGAGCAACGACGGGGTGTTGGCGGCGGCGGTGGCGACCGGGGCGAGCAGCCCCACGGCGGTCGCCGAGTCGCCGGCCGCGAGCCGGGCCACGGCGAGCAGCACCCGGGGCCCCACCTGGGCCGGGGCCTGCGGGTTGTGCGGCTCCACAGTGGTCAGCACCGACCGGGCCTCCCGTTCGGCGGACTCGGCGTCGCCCATGTCCAGCGCCACGAAGCCGCGCAGCGTCCCGGCCATCCCGGTGAGCAGCGGGTGCGCGGTGCGGTCGGCGTACGCGAGGGCGTCGGTGAGCAGGTCGGCGGCGTGCTCCGGCTCGCCCAGCCCGCGCGCCACCACCGCGCGCACGACCAGCGCGAAGCCCTGCCCCCAGTCGTCGCCGACCTCGGCGAACTCCCGGTACGCCCGACGCGCCGCGCGGTCCGCCTCGGCCAGCTCACCCAGCTCGGCGGTGGCGTACGCCTCGACGGCGCGGAGCGTGCCCACCGCCCACGCCTCGCCGACCCGCTCGCCGAACGGCAGGAACACCTGCGCCAACCGGCACGCCTCGCGGAGCCGGCCGGCGAGCAGCCGGGCGAACGCGGTGGTGCCGCGCAGCCAGGCCCGCCCGTACGGGTCCTTCAACTCGGCGAAGAGCCGGGCGGCCCGGCCGAGCACCGCGTCGGTGCCGGCGAAGTCGCCCCGGGTGGTGGTCACCCAGGCCAGGTTCTGCAACGACCAGGCCTGCCCACGCGGATCCTTGGCGGCGAGGCTGACCTGGTAGGAGGCGGCCAGCCGGCTGCTCGCCTGGCCCAGCCGGCCGGCGATGAAGTCGGCCATGCCGAGCCGGCGCATGGCCGAGGCGCGCATGGTCGGCAGCTTGGCCGCGGTGGCCACCTGCAACGCCTCCTGCCAGCTGCGTTCGGCCCGGTCGGCGTCGCCCAGGGTCTGGTGGGCCTGCCCGGCCAGCAGCAGGGCGCTGGTCCGGGTGGCCGCCGCGTCCCCGGCGTTGGCGGCGATCTTCTCGGCGAAGGCGAGCGCGTCCGTCGGTCGGCCGATCTGGAGCAGCGCCCGGGCGTGCACCACCCGGTCGGCCAGCGGCACCCCGTCGCGGGCCAGCTCGGCGGTGCGTTCGGCGTACTCGACGGCCAGCGCCGGCTCCCCCGAACGCAGCGCGCGGCGGGCGGC
>NZ_MUYZ01000495.1:0-3016 GCF_003013775.1 Micromonospora sp. MH33 | reverse complement strand
GCCCGCCCGCCACCGACGGCGGCCGCGACCCCCGGCGTGTCCCCCGGCGCGCCGAGCGCGGCGGCCAGCGACCCGGCGTTCGGCCCGGGCAGCCCCTCCTGCGCCTTCGCCACCCAGTCGACCAGCGGCGCGGCGATCGCGGCGAGCAGGTTCTGCACCGCGAGCATCCACACCAGGCCCAGCCCGACCGGCAGGGCCACGGCGCGCAGCGCGACGGCGAGCACGGCACCGAGCATGGCCCACATCGTCGCGATGAGCCAGCCCGCCCCGATCCCGGTGAGCAGGTCGCCGGCCGCCGGCCAGGTCACCGGCTGCGCCTCGGCGGACGCGATGAGCAGGCTGGCCACCGCGCCGACCGCGAACACGGCGAGCACCACGGCCAGCGCGGCGGCGGCCAGGGTGAGCAGCTTGCCGGCGTACACCTCCAGCCGGGTCGGGCCCTGGGTGAGCACGGTCTTCCAGGTTCCCCAGCCGTACTCGCCGCCGACGGTGAGCACGCCGAGGATCAGCAGGATCGAGCCGAGGAAGACCGGCAGGCCGCCGAGGGAGTTCCCGACCAGCTGGTCCGGGAGCAGCGCGGGCAGCGCCCGGTCGGTGTTCGGCCCGTCGGTGCCGCTGGCGAGACCGGCGTACGGGAAGACGTAGGTGAAGATCAGCGAGAGCACCAGCGTGATGGCCAGCAGCAGCCAGCTGGCCGGCCGCCGGACCAGCTTGACCGTCTCGGCGCGGAAACTACGCGACATCGGCCGTTCCCTTCTCCACGAGGTCGAAGAAGACCTGCTCCAGGTCCCGTTCCCGGGGCCGCACCCCGCCCCCGGCGAGCCCCGCCCCGACCAGCTCGGCGTTGAGCCAGGCGGCCCGGTCCGGCGCGACGGCCAGCTCCAGCCCGCCGTCGACCACCCGGACCCGCTCGGCGCCGACCAGTTCCCGGGCCCGTTCGGCCGCGGCGTCCAGCGGGTCGGCGAGCAGCCGCAGCCCGGCCGCCCCGCGCAGCTCGGCGACGCTGCCCTCGGCGACCAGCCGGCCCCGGGCGATCACCCCGACCCGGTCGCAGACCTGCTCGACCTCGCCGAGCAGGTGGCTGGAGACCAGCACCGTGCAGCCGGCCGCGCCGAGCCGGCGGATGAGGGTGCGCATGTCCGCCATGCCGGCCGGGTCGAGGCCGTTGGTCGGCTCGTCCAGGATCAGCAGGCGGGGATCCTTCAACAGGGCGGCGGCCACGCCGAGCCGCTGCTTCATGCCCAACGAGTAGCCGGCGTAGCGGTCGCCGGCCCGGTCGGTCAGGTCGACCAGGTCGAGCACGAGCGCGACCCGGTCGGCGCCGACCCCGGCGTAGCGGGCCAGCACCCGCAGGTTGTCGCGGCCGGAGAGGTACGGGTAGAAGGCCGGCCCCTCGATCAGCGCGCCGACCCCGGTGAGCCGGCCGGCGGCGGGCGGCCGGCCGAGCAGCCGGACCGTGCCGGCGGTGGGGCGGACCAGCCCGAGCAGCATGCGCAGGGTGGTGGTCTTGCCGGCGCCGTTGGGGCCGAGGAAGCCGTACACCTCGCCGGCCCGGACGGTGAGCTGGAGGTCCTGCACGGCGGTCAGGCCGCCGTACCGTTTGGTGAGCCCTTCGGTCTGCACTGGCAGGTTCATGCCACCGAGCGTCCCGCCGGGCGGCCCCCGGCACGTCGCCCCGGCGGCGGCTTCCGGACTACGTCGCCTGACGTAGTCAGACGGCGGCGAGTACGGCGGCCTCGATCCGGGCCCGGTCGGCGTCGGACGGCCAGCCGCCGACCAGGTAGAACGCGTCCACCACGTCGCCGCCGAGAGTGGAGATCCGGGCGGCCCGCACCTGGGCGCCGGCCTCGTCGAGGGCGCAGGCGACCCGGTAGAGCAGCCCGGCCGCGTCGGCGGCGCGCAGCTCCAGCAGCACCGCGTCGGTGGCCGCCTCGCGGTGCCAGACCACCCGGGGCGCGGCCCCCTGGCCCCGGGCGGCCAGGGCCCGGCCGCGCAGCCGCTGGGTGACCGAGACGTCGCCGCTGACCGCGCGGCGCAGGTCGGCGCTGAGCGCGATGGGGTCGGGGGCCAGCCCGTAGCGCGGCTGCACCCGGCACTGCACCAGGGCCCGGCCGTCGACCGTGGCGGCGTCCGCGGAGATCACCTCCAGCCGGTGCAGGGCCAGGCAGCCGGCCACCGTGGCGAGCAGCCCCCGCCGGTCGGCCGCGGCCACCGACACCCGGTCCTCCCCGAGGTGTACGACGGGCAGCGGCCCGGCGACCAGCGCCGGGTCGGGGGCCGGTGGGGCGGGCACCACGCCGGTGTCCAGGGCGGTGCGCACCCGGGCGACGAGTTCGGCGACCAGCCGCCCCTTCCAGTCCGACCAGGCGGCCGGCCCGGTTGCCGCGGCGTCGGCCCGCACCAGGCCGTGCAGCAGGTCCAGGGTGGTGGTGTCGCCGACCCGCTCGGCGACCCCGGCGACGGTCTTCGGGTCGGAGAGGTCCCGCCGGGTGGCCACGTCGGGCAGCAGCAGGTGCAGCCGGACCAGCTTGGCGATCAGCGCCGCCTCGTCCTCGGGCAGCCCGATCCGGGCGGCCACCGCCTCCGCCAGGGGCGCGCCGACCGTGCTGTGGTCGCCCGGCAGCCCCTTGCCGATGTCGTGCAGGAACGCGCCGAGCAGCAGCAGGTCGGGCCGGTCCACGTCGCGGGTGTGCCGGCTCGCCTCGTACGCGGCCTGCACCAGGTGCCGGTCGAGGGTGAACCGGTGCACCGGGTTGTGCCGCGGCAGGCTGCGCAGCCGGGTCCACTCGGGCAGCCAGCCGTCGATCAGGCCGTACCGGTCGCAGGTCTCCCAGGCGGGCACCAGGCCGGGACCGGCACCGAGCAGGGTGATCAGCGCGGCCCGGGCGGCCGGCGGCCAGGGCGCGGGCAGCGGCGGGCAGTACGCGGCCAGCCACTCGCAGGTGGCCCGGGCGATGGGCAGCCGGGTGGTGGCCGCGGCGGCGGCGACCCGCAGCGACAGGCTCGGGTCCGGGCG
>NZ_MUYZ01000494.1:0-3018 GCF_003013775.1 Micromonospora sp. MH33 | reverse complement strand
GACCGCGCCGGCGGCGGCCAGCACCGCCGGGGCCGCGCCCGGGTTGGTGAGCACGGCGACCGGTTGGGTGGTGCCGGCCGGGAAGGCGCGGGCCAGGGTCTCCGCGCCGGCCACCGCCTCCGGCTTAACGCGGAACTGCTCGGTCTCCGACAGGCCGGTGCGGATGCCCAGGCCGCCGAGGGCGAGGGCGGCGAGGAGCAGGGTGGCCAGCGCCGCGATCGGCAGCGGCCGGCGGACGACGCCGGCGCCGAGCCGGCCCCAGAGGCGGCCCTCCCGCGCCGCGCCACCGACCCGGGGTACGAAGGGCCAGAACAGCCCCCGCCCGAAGATCACCAGGACGGCGGGGAGCACGAAGAGCGCGGACGCCATGGCGAGGACCACGCCGGTGGCGCAGGCCACCGCGAGCGCCCGGTTGGTCTCCTGCTCGGACAGCAGCAGGGTGAGCACGCCGAGCACCACGGTGCCGCCGCTGGCCAGGATCGGCTCGGCGGTTCGGCGCAGCGCGGCCCGCATGGCGGCGAACCGGTTCTCCTCGCGGCGCAGCTCCTCCCGGTAGCGGGCGATCAGCAGCAGCGCGTAGTCGGTCGCGGCGCCGAAGACGAGCACGCTGGCGATCCCGGTGACCTGGCCCTCCTGGAGGTGGATGCCGAGCGCGGGCACGATCGTGTCGACGGCGCGCAGGGTCAGCTGCTCGGCCGCGGCGACCACCAGCAGCGGCACGATCCACAGGAACGGGCTGCGGTAGGTGATCAGCAGCAGCAGCGCCACGACGCCGGCGGTGACCGCGAGCAGGGTGATGTCGGCGCCGTCGAAGACCTTCGTGAGGTCGGCGGTGAAGGCGGGCGCGCCGGTCACCTCGACGGTCAGCGCGTCGGGCAGGTCGGCCAGTGCCGCGCGGAGGCCGGCCACCTCGTCCACCACGGCCTCCTGGCCGCCGGCGGTGGACAGCGGCACGGCGACCAGCGCCACCGTGCCGTCGGGGGAGAACTGGGCCGGCGCGACCCGGCCGCCGGCGGCGAACCGGCCCAGCGCGGCGGAGGCGCCGTCGAGCGCGGTCCGGTCGGACTCGGCCAGCGGGGCACGGTCGGCGCGGCTGACCACCACGACGGCGGGCTGCACGTCGCTGGCGGGGAGCTGGTCCTGGAGGCGTTCGACCTGCGTCGACTGCCACTCGACGGACAGGCCGGTGGCGGAGACGGGAGCCGGGTTGTCGGGGCGGGGTAGGCCGAAGACGACCGCGCCGACGACGAGTGCGGCGGCGACGGTGAGCCAGGCGGCCAACCGGCCCCGGGCGACGCGGGTGAACAGTGACATCGGGATGCCTCACGAAATCGTGTCGATGATGAGTCTCGCTGACCAAGTATCTTGATAGGCGAGATTATCGGCAGAGGCTCTATGCTGCAACCGGACGGTTCGGGCAGGGGGTGGCGGCGAGACGTGGGAGCGCAGAGCATGTACCGGCGGCGGGACGACCGGCGCGGGCAGATGATCGCGGACATCACCAACGACCTGCGCCGCTACTCGGCGGACGCGCAGCACATCGGGCACGCCTTCGCCGGCCTGCACGGCCTCAACGCCACCGACCTGCACGCCCTCATCGCGGTGATGGACGCCGAGCTGCTCGGTGACCCGATCACCCCGGGGCGGCTGGGGGAGGTGCTCAACCTCTCCTCCGGCTCGGTGACCGCGCTCGTCGACCGCCTCGAACGGGCCGGGCACATCAGGCGCGACCGGGACACCGCCGACCGGCGCAAGGTGTTCCTGCACTACGCCGACCGGGGTGCGACCCTGGCCCGCAGCTTCTTCGGGCCGCTGGGCCGGCGGACCGACGAGGTGATGGGCCGGTTCAGCGACGACGAGCTGGCCGTCGTGCACCGGTTCATGGCCGAGATGGTGGTCTCGATGCGCGAGCACCGGGACGCCGTGCGCGCCGCCCGGGGCGAGCCCCGGCGCGGCGAGCCGGAACGCGCCGCGGACTGAGCGTGCGGCGGCTGGTCACCCGGCTCGCCGGCGCGGCGCTGCGGCTGCCCGCCGCGCGGGCCCGGCGGATCACGGTCACCCGCGACCTTCCGGTCCGGGTGCGCGACGGGGTGACACTGCGCACCGACCACTACGCCCCGGACCTGCCCGGGGCGGCCTGCGTGCTGATCCGCACCCCGTACGGGCGGGGCGGTCCGGTCCGGCTGCTCGGCCGCCTCGTCGCCGAGCGCGGCTACCACATGGTGATCCAGTCCTGCCGGGGCACCTACGGCTCGGGCGGCGAGTTCGCCCCGCTGGTGCACGAGCGCGACGACGGGCTGGACACCCTCGACTGGCTGCGCCGGCAGCCCTGGTGGACCGGCGCGTTCGGCATGTTCGGCGCCAGCTACCAGGGGTTCGTGCAGTGGGCGGTCGCCGCCGAGGCGGCCGACGAGCTGCGCGCCATGGTCGCCGTGGTCACCGCCTCGGGCACCCGGGACTCGACGTACGCGGGCGAGTCGTTCGCCCTGGACACCGTCCTCACCTGGGCGGAGCTGCTCCAGGCGCAGACCGTGCCCTGGCTGGCCCGGCAGTGGGAGCTCAAGCGCGGGCAGCCCCGGCTCATCCGCGCGCTGGCCCACCTGCCGCTGGTCGAGGCGGACCGGGTCGCCACCGGGGTGACCGTGCCGTTCTTCCAGGAGTGGCTGCGCCACCACACACCGGACGCCGACTACTGGCGGACCCGGATCTTCGGCGACCGGATCGCCGAGGTCCGCGCGCCGGTGGCGATGGTCAGCGGTTGGCAGGACATCTTCCTCCCCGCCCAGCTCGACGACTACGCCCGGCTCCGGGCGGCCGGCGCCCGTACCCGGCTGACCGTCGGCCCGTGGACCCACGGCAGCCCCGGGCTGCTCGTGGCGGCCCTGCGCGAGGGGCTCGACTGGCTCGACGAGCACCTGGCCGGGCGCCCGGGGCCGGGCCGAGCGCCGGTCCGGGGGCTGCTCGACCGGCTGGACGTGCTGCCCGGCGGCGCGCCCGGGGGCAGGGAGGCCCCGTGAC
>NZ_MUYZ01000493.1:0-3026 GCF_003013775.1 Micromonospora sp. MH33 | reverse complement strand
CTGACGGCGGAGCAGGCCGCGCGGTCCTGCCGGACGCTGGTGGTCGGCGGGGAGGCGCTGCCCGGCGCGGACGTCCGGGCCTGGCTGGCGCGGTCGCCGGGCTCGGTGGTGGTCAACGAGTACGGCCCGACGGAGACGGTGGTCGGCTGCTGCGTGTTCCCGGTCGCCGCCGGCGACCCGGTGGCGGACGTGGTCCCGATCGGCCGCCCTATCGCCAACACCCGGCTGTTCGTGTTGGATGAGGCGTTGCACCCGGTCCCGCCGGGCGCGGTCGGCGAGCTGTACATCGCCGGCGCGCAGGTGGCCCGCGGCTACCCGAACCGTCCCGGGCTGACCGCGTCGCGTTTCGTGGCGTGCCCGTTCGCGGCCGGGGAGCGGATGTACCGCACCGGCGACCTGGCCCGCTGGACGCCGGACGGTCAGCTCGTCTTCCTGGGCCGCACCGACGACCAGGTGAAGGTCCGCGGCTACCGCGTCGAGCTGGACGAGGTGCAGGTGGCCGTCGCCGCCCACCCGGGGGTGGCCCAGGCCGCCGTCGTCGCCCGCGCCGACGACGCCGGTGAGCGGCAGCTCGTCGGCTACGTCGTACCGGCCGACCGGGACGCCGACCCGCGCGCCCTGGCCGACGCGGTCCGCGCCGACCTCGCCGACCGGCTGCCGCACTGGATGGTGCCGGTCGCCGTGGTGGTGCTGGACGCCCTGCCCCTGGCCCCCAGCGGCAAGGTCGACCGCCGGGCCCTGCCCGCCCCCGACCTCACGGCCACCGCCGGCCGCGCCCCCGCCGACCTCCGCGAGGAGGCGCTCTGCCAGGTGTACGCCGAGGTGCTCGGCCTGCCCCGGGTCGGGCCCGACGACGACTTCTTCGCCCTCGGCGGGAACTCGCTGCTCGCCGTCACGCTGCTGGAGCGGCTGCGCGCCCGCGGCCTGTCCGTGTCGATGCGCACGCTGTTCCGTACCGCCACCCCGGCGCGGCTCGCCGCCGAGGCCGGACCGGAACCGGTGCCCGTGCCGCCGAACCGGATCCCGGCCGGCGCCACCGCGCTCACCCCGCGCATGCTGCCCCTGGTCGACCTGGACGAGGCCGCGCTCGCCCGGCTGGTCGCCGCCGTGCCCGGCGGGGCCGGCAACGTCGCCGACGTCTACCCGCTCGCCCCCTTCCAGGAGGGGCTCCTCCTGCACCACCTCACCCGGGGCGAGCACGAGGTGGACGTCTACCTCTCCTCGGCGGTGCTCCGCTTCGAGTCCCGGGTCGCGCTCGACGGCTTCCTCGACGCGTTCCAGCGGGTGGTCGACCGGCACGACATCTACCGCACGGCCATCGTCTGGGACGGGCTGCCCGAGCCCGTCCAGGTGGTGCTCCGCGCGGCCCCGATCCCGGTCGAGGAGACCGTCCTCGACCCGGCCGGCGGTGACCCCGCCGACCAGCTCATGGCCGCCGGCCTGCCCCGGCTCCCGCTCGACCGGGCCCCGCTGATGCGGTTCCGGGTCGCCCCCGAGCCGGGCACCGACCGGTGGCTGGCGCTGTGGCAGGTGCACCACCTGGTCCGCGACCGCACCACCACCGAGGTGCTCTTCGCCGAGCTGCGCGCGTTCCAGGCCGGGCGCGGCGACGACCTGCCCGCGCCACTGCCGTTCCGGGACTTCGTGGCCCGGTTGCGCGCCGGCACCAGCCGGGCCGAGCAGGAGCGGCACTTCACCGCGCTGCTCGGCGACCTCACCGAGACCACCGCCCCGTACGGGCTGGTCGACGTGCACGGCGACGGCAGCGGCATCACCCGCGCGCACACCGTCATCGACGGCCCGGCCGCCGCCCGGGTCCGCGAGGTGGCCCGCGCCCGCAACCTCAGCCCGGCCACCGTCCTGCACCTCGCCTGGGCGCGGGTGCTCGGCGCCATCTCCGGGCGGGACGACGTGGTCTTCGGCACCGTCCTCTTCGGCCGGATGCAGGCCGGCACCGGCGCCGACCGGATCTCCGGGCCGTTCCTCAACACCCTGCCGGTGCGGGTCCGCCTGCGCGGCACCGTCACCGACGCCCTCACCGCGCTGCGCGACCAGCTCGCCGAGCTGCTGGTCCACGAGCACGCCCCGCTCGCCGTCGCCCAACAGGCCAGCGGGGTACGCGGCGGCAGCCCGCTGGTCACCTCGGTCTTCAACTACCGGCACGGCGCCACCGTGCAGGAGGCCGACGTCGACCTGCCCGGCGTCGAGCTGCTCACCGCCGAGGAGCGCACCCACTTCCCGCTCAACGTCTCCGTCGGCGACCTCGGCCACGGCTTCGCGGTCACCGTCGACGCGGTCGCCCCGGCCGAGCCGGCCCGGATCGCCGCCCTGCTGGAGACCGCCCTGGACGGCCTGGTCACCGCGCTGGCCGACGCGCCGGAGACGCCGCTGCCGGCCGTCCCGGTGCTCGACGCCGAGGAACGCCGGCGGGTGCTGGTGGAGTGGAACGACACCGCCGCCGACCTGGGCGCCGAGACCGTGCCCGCCCGGTTCGCGGCACGGGTGGCGGCCGACCCGGACGCGGTCGCCGTGGTCTCCGGCACCGACCGGGTCAGCTACCGCGAGCTGGACGAGCGGGCCAACCGGCTGGCCCACCACCTGCGGTCCACCGGCGTCGGCCCGGAGTCGATGGTCGGCATCTGCCTGCCCCGCGGCACCGCCGCCCTGGTGTCCATCCTGGCCGCCTGGAAGGCCGGCGCCGGCTACCTGCCGATCGACCCCGGCTACCCGGCCGAGCGGGTCGAGTTCATGCTGACCGACAGCCGCGCTGCCGTGCTGCTCGGCACCACCGACGTGCTCGACGAGCTGCCCGTCGGCCGGGTCCCCACCGTGGACCTGGACGACCCCATGGTGGCCGCCACCCTCGCCCTGTGCCCGCCCATCGCGCCGCAGGTCCCGCTGCTGCCGGCCCAGGTGGCGTACGTGATCTACACGTCCGGGTCCACGGGACTGCCGAAGGGTGTGGCGGTCACCCACGCGGGGCTGGCCAACTACCTCGCCTGGGCGGCGGACGCCTACGGGATGGC
>NZ_MUYZ01000492.1:0-3047 GCF_003013775.1 Micromonospora sp. MH33 | reverse complement strand
ACGCCGACCGCCGCCGGGCCCGGGCGGTCGCCGGGCCCGAGCGGCCGGGCGGGGAGTTCGTGGCCGCGCGCAGCTACGACAGCGAGACCCGGACGGTCAGCGAGCTGACGCCTGCCTGCCCGCGCCCCGGCGCCTGACCGGGGCCGCCCGTCCCCGGACAACCACGGCGGACCGGGGCCGCCCGCGGCCGGACGGCCCCGGTCGCACGGGTCAGCGGTGGAACCGCAGGTAGTCGAACTCCGCGGTCACCGCCGGGCTGGCGCCGCCGTGCGCGACCAGGCCGATCCGGGGTGTGGTGTCGGCCGGGAAGGTCCACACGGCCCCCCACGTCCAGTGCGTTCCGTCCCGGCTCGACCCGGCCCGGAACTCGTGCTCGCCGGTGACCGGGTCGACGTGGTGGGCCAGCCGCAGCCAGGTGGTGGTGGCCGGGGTGCCGACGATGCTGCCGCCGTAGACGGGCTGGCCGGCGAAGGGCAGCTCGTAGCCGTACTCGACCTGGCGGGTGTTCCAGATGGCCACCTGGGCGAGCCGGGCGAACCGGTCGTCGTCCACGTACGCCACGAGGCCGGCCTGCTGGTAGTTGCGGACGCTCTCCTCGCCCAGGTCGAGGGTCACCTTCGTCTCCGCGACGTAGTCGCCGGTGGGCGCGTCGCGCAGCAGCACCCCGGCCGTGTTGCCGGTGCCGACCAGGTCGGTCGACTCGACCGGCCAGCGCAGCGCGCCGCCGGTCACCGTGGCGGCCGGGTTGGGCCGGATCCACTGCCAGGCCGGGTCGAGCCCGTCGGTGAACTCGTCCGACCAGCCGGGCAGCACCGGGCCGACCCGGGGCGGGGCGACCGGGTGCCGGACCGGACGGTACAGCCGGGCCGCGCTGACGTTGTCGAACTCGGCCGGGCCGCCCTCGGCATGCAGCGCGAGCGGGCCGGCCGCCGGCCGGGTCAGCGTCAGCGTCACCACGGCGAGCTGGTCGCCGAGGCGGGCCGGGCTCAGCTCGGCGACGAGTTGCCGCCCGCGTACCTCCACGGCCAGGTTGTGCCGGTCGGTGAGGTCGAGTCCGGCGGGCAGCGGCACGCTCGCCGTCGCGCCGCCCTGCCGTGCGGTCAGCCGGCCGCCGCCGACCGTGACCTGCGCGGGGCCGAGCCGCAGCCCGGCCGCGTCCGCGCCGGTCAGCCGCAGGTCGGCCTCGGCCCGTACGTCCCCGCCGAGCCCGGTCCGGCTGGTCAGCGTGCCGGTGCCGGCGAGGACGCCGCCGGTCACCCGCCAGTCGCCCGAGTCGCCTCGCCAGCCGTGCAGGTCGGCGGTGTCGAAGCGGGCGTCGAGCCGGCCGGTGGTGACCGGTGCGGGCCGGGGCCCCTCGGAGGGGCCGGCGCCCGCGTTGACGGTCGGCCAGCCGTCCACCCAGTCGAGGCGGTCCAGCAGCATCGGCCGCTCGTTGATCCCGAACGGCTCGTCCAGGTACGGGTCGGCCCGGTCGATCGCGTGGTACGCGATCCAGTCCTGCCCGGACAGGTCGGTGAGCACGGCGTTGTGCCCGGTGCCGATCCAGCGGTTGCCGTTCTGGGTGAGCACCGGCGTGCCGCCGGCCCGGGAGGCGTCCAGCCGCTGGCCGTCCCGGTCCACGAACGGGCCGCGCGGGTCGCGCGCCCGGCCGACCTGTACGGAGTAGCCGGTGGCCGGGCCGGCGCAGCAGTTCGCGGTCGAGGCGAACAGCCAGTACCAGCCGTCGTGGCGCAGCACGTAGCTGCCCTCGAACTTGTTGTCGATCGCGACCAGGGTGGGCGCGCCGACCGCGTGCAGCCCGTCGGCGGAGAGTTCGGTGACCGAGATACCGCCGTAGTAGCTGCCGTAGTACAGGTAGGACCGGCCGTCGGAGTCGGTGAACTGGCTGGGGTCGATGGTCCAGAGGTAACCGCCGCCCCCGCCCGGACGCGGGGCGACCACGGGCGTGTCGGCGAACGTCCACGGTCCGGCCGGGGTGGGCGCGGTGGCCGCCCCGATCGCGGTGTCGAAGGTGTCGCCGGAGACGGTGGTGTCGGTGACCGTCACGTACATCACCCAGCGGCCGGCGACCCGGCGCACGTCGGGCGCCCAGAACGCCGCCCCGGGCGCGGCGAAGGAGGGCCGCTGGTCCGGGGCGAAGGCGTCGCCCACGTAGGTCCAGTCGACCAGGTCGGCGGAGCGGGCGATCGGCACCCGGTGCGCCTGGCGTTCGCCCTCGCGCAGTGGGTCGGAGGTGCCGAAGGCGTACCAGAGGCCGTCGTCGCCACGGACCACGGCCGGGTCGGCGAAGGTGTCGGCGAAGCCGGCCGAGACCGGGTTGTGGTAGCGGTCGGCCGCGGTGGCGGGCGCGGGCGCCGCCGTGGTCAGCAGCAGAGTGAATACGGCGGCGAGCACGCCGCCGCGGTGGAGGTGTCCCATCAGGCCTGCCTTGGAGGTAGACGGAGGTCACTGCGGTGCCCCCGTTTCTACAACGTTGAAGACAACGATGTAAAGAGGTTGCCCGCACCGGTCGGTGGGGACCGAACGGTTCCCGTGCCAGCATTGCGGCATGACCACCCGCACCGACGGCCGCGCGCTGGCCGGGCTCGCCGCGCTGCTTGCCGACCCGACCCGGGCCGGCTTCTGCCTCGCCCTGCTCGACGGGCGGGCCTGGACGGCGGGCGAGCTGGCCCGGTCCGCCGGCGTGGCTCCCTCCACCGCGAGCGACCACCTGACCCGGCTGGTCCGCGGCGGGCTGCTGGCCGAGGAACGGCAGGGCCGGCACCGCTATGTCCGCCTCGCCGACCCGTCGGTGGCCCAGCTCGTCGAGGACCTGGCCGGCCGGGCGCCCGCCCCGGCAGCGCCGCCCCGGACCCTGCGCGCCGCGTCGGCTCAGGCGTCCCTCGCGTACGCCCGGACCTGCTACGACCACCTGGCCGGCCGGCTCGGCGTGCTGCTGCACGACGCCCTGCTGGACCGGGGCGTGCTCGACCGGGCCGGCGGCCTGGCGCTCACCCCGGCCGGGGTGGCCTGGCTGACCGACCTCGGCGTGCCCGTCGAGCCGCTGC
>NZ_MUYZ01000491.1:0-3075 GCF_003013775.1 Micromonospora sp. MH33 | reverse complement strand
TGCACGGCGCGAGCAGCGTGTACGGCCCTCAGAAGGGCGCCACCCGCGCGGACGTGCTGCTGCTCGACGCCGCGCTGGAGCGCTGGGCGGCCGTGCTGGAGAAGGACCTGCCGGGCTGTCCGGCGGGGCTCGGCGGGCTGCCCGGCGGCGGCGCCGCCGGCGGCCTCGGCGCCGCGGTCCTCGCGCTCGGCGGCCGGTGCGAGTCCGGCATCGGCCTGGTCACCCGGGCCATCGGTCTGGACGCCGCGCTGGACGTCGCCGACCTGGTGATCACCGGCGAGGGCTCCTTCGACCACCAGTCGCTGCGCGGCAAGGCGGTCGCCGGGGTGGCGGGGGCCGCTCGGGACCGCGGGGTGCCCTGCGTGGTGCTGGCCGGCCGGGTGAGCACCGGGCGGCGGGAGGCCGCCGCCGCCGGTGTCACCGAGGCGCACAGCCTGGTGGAGCACTTCGGCGGCGAGGAGCGCGGGGGAGTGGAGGCGGCGATGAGCCGCCCGGCCGAGGGGCTGCGCGCGCTCGGCGCCCGGCTCGCCGGCCAGTGGAGCCGCTGAGCCGGCCCGGACGCCCTCCGCGCGCGGTGACCGGTTGTCGCGTGCGCCTGCCGGTCGCCTGACGGTCCGGCGCCGACCGGGGCGAGTCCGTCATCACGCCGCCGGGTGACCTCGGTGGGAGCGGCGTAGGATCGGATCTGGACCACACCGGGAATCACTGGCGGACGTGCGGCGTTGGCCAGTGCGTCCGGACCTCATACCGCGCAGGGAGACTTCCACGTGACCACGCCAGCGCAGACCGAGTCGACCGAGGCCAAGGCCCCCAGCACCGTCGTCCTCACCGACGTCGCGGCGCAGAAGGTCAAGGCCCTGATCGAGCAGGAGGGCCGTGACGACCTGCGGCTCCGGGTCGCCGTGCAGCCGGGCGGCTGCTCCGGCCTGCGGTACCAGCTGTTCTTCGACGAGCGGTCGCTCGACGGTGACGTCGTCACCGACTTCGGCGGTGTCGAGGTCGTCGTCGACCGGATGAGCGCCCCCTACCTGGCCGGCGCCACCATCGACTTCGCCGACCGGATCGACGCCCAGGGCTTCACCATCGACAACCCGAACGCCGGCAGCTCCTGCGCCTGCGGCGACTCGTTCAGCTGAGTCGACCGGGCCCACGACGCCTGCCGTGAACGGCGGGACCATCCCTCACGGGCTGGTCCCGCCGTTTTTCGTCTCCGCGCGGGGCCCGGACGGGAACGTCCGGCGGGTGTCCGGACCGTGACGCCCGGCTGTGCGGGGCGCGGCCGGTTGTCGACCGACCCCCTCCGTACGGGCGGGGCGACCGGTAGGCTGACCCGCGCCGTGCTCCCGACCACGAGGGTTGACATGAAGATCGCCGTGACCGGCTCGATCGCGACCGACCACCTGATGAGCTTCCCCGGCCGGTTCGCCGACCAGCTCATCGCCGACCAGCTGGACAAGGTCTCGCTCTCCTTCCTCGTCGACGAGCTGGTGCTCCGGCGCGGCGGCACCGCCGCGAACATCGCCTTCGGCATGGCCCAGCTCGGGCTCCGCCCGGTGCTGCTCGGTGCGGTCGGGGCGGACTTCGCCGACTACCGGTCCTGGCTGGAGCGGCACGGCGTCGACTGCGACTCGGTGCACGTCAGCGAGATCGCCCACACGGCCCGCTTCGTCTGCACCACCGACACCGACATGTGCCAGATCGCCTCGTTCTACGCGGGCGCGATGAGCGAGGCCCGCAACATCGAGCTGGCCCCGGTGGCGCAGCGGCTCGGCGGCCTCGACCTGGTGCTGGTCAGCGCCAACGACCCGGCCGCGATGATCCGGCACTCCGCCGAGTGCCGCGAGCGCGGGTACGCCTTCGTGGCCGACCCGTCGCAGCAGCTCGCCCGGATGGACGGCGCGGACGTGCTCGGCCTGGTCGACGGCGCCGACTACCTGATGACCAACGAGTACGAGAAGTCGCTGCTGCAGAACAAGGCCGGGCTGACCGACGCCCAGCTGCTGGACCGGGTCAAGGTACGGGTCACCACGCTGGGCAAGCAGGGCGTGGAGATCGCCGGCCGGGACGTCGGGACCATCCACGTGCCGATCGCCCGGGAGATCCAGGCGGTCGACCCGACCGGCGTCGGCGACGGCTTCCGGGCCGGCTTCTTCGCCGCGCTCAACTGGGGTGTCAGCCTGGAGCGCGCCGCGCAGGTCGGCTGCCTGCTCGCCACCCTGGTGCTGGAGAACTTCGGCGGCCAGGAGTACGAGGTCCGCCGGGACCTGTTCGTCAAGCGGCTCGCCGAGTCGTACGGCGACGCGGCCGCCGAGGACGTCCGGCCGCACCTGCAGTGACCGGCCCGCGGCCCGGGGTGGCCGCCCCCGGCGCGCGACCCGGTCAGTGGCGGCGGCGCACGTCGTAGCCCGGGCCCTCCGGGTGGGCGGCCACGAACTCCTGGCCGCGCATCCGGCACCAGGCCGGGATGTCCACGGCCGCGGCCGGGTCGTCGGCGAGCACCCGGACCACCGCGCCGACCGGCAGCTCGGGCAGCCGCCGGGCGAGATTGATCACGGGTAGCGGGCAGCGCTGGCCCCGGCAGTCGAGCACCTCCTCCGGCCCGCTCACCGGGCTCCCTCCGTTCGCGACTGCGGGGCTCGCAGGACCGGCTCACTCCTCGCGCTCACAGGCCGGTCACCCCCGCTTCGGCGCGCAGGCCGGCGACGATCCCGGGCAGTTCGGCGAGGAGCCGGTCGACGTCCGCCTCGGTGGTCTCCCGGTGCAGCGACACCCGGACGTTGCCGTGCGACAGCACCCCCATCGCCTCCAGCACGTGTGACGGCCGCAACGTCGAGGACGTGCACGAGGAGCCGGAGGAGACCGCGAAGCCCCGCCGGTCCAGCGCGTGCAGCAGCGCCTCGCCGTCCACGTACAGGCAGGAGAAGGTGACCAGGTGGGGGAGGCGGTCCACCGGGTCGCCGACCACCTCCACGTCCGGCACCTCGGCCGCCACCCGGGCCCGGATCCGGTCCACCAGCGGCGCCAGCCGGGCCGCCTCGGCCGCCGCGTCGGCCGCCGCCGCGCGCAGGCTCGCCG
>NZ_MUYZ01000490.1:0-3086 GCF_003013775.1 Micromonospora sp. MH33 | reverse complement strand
GGTCAGCTTCGCGCCGGCCCGGGTCAGCGCGGCGGCCACCCCGAGGGCGGCGAACGCGGCGATGCCGGCCAGGCCGAGCGGGAGCCGCCGGGCCGCCAGCACGCCGAGCAGCGCGGCGATCGCCGCCAGCACCACCGCCGTGCCGACCAGCAGGGCGACCTTGTCGTACCTGCCGAAGACCGCGATGGCGAACTGCTTGAGCGGCTCGGGCACCGCGTCGACCACCAGCCCGCCGACCGCGATCAGCGGCGCGGAGCGGGGGCCGGTGAAGACGGCCACCGGTTCGGCGACGCCGATCGCGACGGCCGCGGCGGTGACCCCGGCCAGCGCGGCTCGACCGCGCGACATGCTGCTCACGGCGACCAGTGTCGTCGCTCGGAGCGGGCGATCGCCAACCTCGTCAGCGTTCCGTAAGCAGATACGGGTCAGGGCACACCGCCGGATGGCGGTGTGCCCTGACGTCAGGCCGTACGGCGCGGGATCAGAAGCCCGGGCCGTGCTGGTGGCCGTGCCCGTGGCCGTGGCCGTGACCGGCGGCGGCCGGCTCGGCCTTCTCCGGCTTCTCCACCACGAGGCTCTCGGTGGTGAGCAGCAGGGCGGCGATCGACGCGGCGTTGGAGACCGCGTTGCGGGTCACCTTCACCGGGTCGAGGATGCCGGACTTGACCAGGTCGACGTACTCGCCGTTGGCGGCGTTGAGGCCGTGGCCCCACTCCTGGCCGACGACCTTCTGCACCACCACGTAGCCGTCGTGGCCGGCGTTCTGGGCGATCCAGCGCAGCGGCTCGACCAGCGCCTTGCGCACGATCGAGACGCCGACCTTCTCGTCACCGGTGAAGCCCAGGTCGTCGTCGAGCACCGGCAGGATCTGGGCCAGGGCGGCGCCGCCACCCGGGACCGTGCCCTCCTCGACCGCGGCCTTGGTCGCGGAGATGGCGTCCTCGATGCGGTGCTTGCGCTCCTTCATCTCGACCTCGGTGGCCGCGCCGACCTTGATCACCGCGATGCCGCCGGAGAGCTTCGCCAGCCGCTCGGCCAGCTTCTCCCGGTCCCACTCGGAGTCCGAGGCCTCGATCTCCTTGCGGATCTGGGCGACCCGGTCGGCGACCTCGGCGGACTGGCCGCCACCGTCGACGACGGTGGTGTTCTCCTTGTCGACCACCACGCGGCGGGCGGTGCCGAGCACCTCCAGGCCGACCTGGTCGAGCTTGTAGCCCAGCTCCGGGGCGACCAGCTCGGCGCCGGTCAGGATCGCCATGTCCTGGAGCATCGCCTTGCGACGGTCGCCGAAGCCCGGGGCCTTCACGGCGCAGACCTTGATGGTCTTGCGGATCGCGTTGACCACCAGCGTGGACAGGGCCTGGCCCTCGACGTCCTCGGCGATGATGAGCAGCGGCTTGTTGTTCTGGAGGACCTTCTCCAGCAGCGGCAGCAGCTCCTCGATCGCCGAGATCTTCTGCGTGGTGATCAGGATGTACGGGTCCTCCAGGACCGCCTCCTGCCCCTCCACGTCGGTGACGAAGTTCGGCGAGATGAAGCCCTTGTCGAACTGGAGACCCTCGGTCACCTCCAGCTCGGTGGTGAGGGCGGAGCCCTCCTCGACGGTGATGACACCGTCGCGGCCGACCCGCTCCATCGCCTCGGCGATCAGCTCGCCGATGGTGGCGTCCTGCGCGGAGATCGTCGCGACGTGCGCGATCGACTCCTTGTCGGCCACCTCGACGGCCCGGCCGAGCAGCGCCTCGGAGACCTTGGCGGCCGCCGCGTCGATGCCCCGCTTGATGCCGATCGGGTTGGTCCCGGCGGCCACGTTGCGCAGGCCCTCGCGGACCATGGCCTGGGCCAGCACGGTCGCGGTGGTGGTCCCGTCGCCGGCGACGTCGTTGGTCTTGGTCGCCACCTCCTTGACCAGCTGCGCGCCGAGGTTCTCGTAGGGGTTGGTGAGCTCGATCTCCTTGGCGATGGTCACGCCGTCGTTGGTGATCGTGGGCGCACCAAACTTCTTGTCCAGGACGACGTTGCGCCCGCGCGGGCCGAGAGTGACCTTGACCGCGTCCGCGAGGGCGTTGACACCGTGCTCCAGCAGGTGCCGGGCGTCGTCCGAGAAGCTCAGGATCTTCGCCATCTGTATCCCTTCGAAGCGACGTTGCCCCGGCCCGGCGAGCCGGACCGGGGCAACGACACTGATCGGTTGCTTACTTCTCGATGACCGCGAGGACGTCGCGGGCGGAGAGCACCAGGTACTCCTCGCCGGCGTACTTGACCTCGGTGCCGCCGTACTTCGAGTAGAGGACGGTGTCGCCGACCTTGACGTCGATCGGCACGCGGTTGCCCTTGTCGTCGATCCGGCCCGGGCCGACAGCGAGGACGGTGCCCTCCTGCGGCTTCTCCTTGGCGGTGTCGGGGATCACGATGCCCGAGGCGGTGGTGGTCTCGGCCTCGTTCGCCTGGACCACGATGCGGTCCTCGAGCGGCTTGATCGCAACCTTGGTCGCGGTAGTCACGGGCATACCCTCCTGGGGTACTTGGTGTCGTTGCCGGTCGGCGCGCCGACCGGCGTCAATCTGCCACATGCCACCGGGCGGGGCCGTCGTCGCGGGTGCCGGTCCGCCTGGCGTTCAACCCCCGGACACCAGGCCCGGGCGTTGGCACCCTCAGGGTGAGAGTGCTAATCGCAGGTTATTCCTCGGCTAGCACTCCGTCAAGGAGAGTGCCAACGCGTCGCCTCCCGTGTCGCCACAGTTCCGCCACGCGTCACCGCAACATGCCCGGATCACCTCGACGCACCGTGACCGGAGCCCTACCGTTCGGGGCCATAGCCGTCGAGGGAGGGGGGCGTGGCCGCCGCCCCCACCTCCCACTGACACCACCGTCCCGGCCGATCGAGGCGGCCGGGAGAATGCCCGGGTGGACCTGGAACAGTTCGACGCGCTGCGTACCCCCGAGGGGTCGGCCGCGCTCGACGCGGCGGCGCGGGTGGCCGGCGGCGACCCGCTGACGGCGGCGGCCGCGCTCCGCTCCGCCGGGGTGCCGGCCGGGCTCGCGGCGGCGGCGCTGACCCAGGCGGAGCTGCGCCGCCGTGCGGC